>JANOTW010000051.1:0-22524 GCA_031416575.1 Ferruginibacter sp. | reverse complement strand
GCTTCCATAAAATCCATATCCCTGGCGGCTTTCTCCATTTCTTTTTTGGTTTTGCCAATCGCTTTTTCCATTTGAGGAATGGTTTTATATTCGGCCTGTTCTTCGGCGGCTACGGTTACTATATCTTCATCGGCGCCAATGGAATACGGGTTGGATGGATCGTATCCCTTTACGTCCAATACCGAACCCTGTGCGAATATCTGCTCCTTGCTTTTGATAATGGTTGTTGGTGTAATGCCATGTTCGATATTGTAGGCTACTTGTTTTTCTCTTCTGCGGCTGGTTTCGTCAATAGTTTTTTGCATGCTTTCCGTCATCTTATCCGCATAAAATATTACCAGTCCATCCACATTGCGGGCCGCCCTTCCTGCGGTTTGGGTCAGGCTTCTTTCATTGCGTAAAAATCCTTCTTTGTCGGCGTCTAAAATGGCAACGAGCGATACTTCGGGCAAGTCCAATCCCTCTCTTAATAAGTTTACCCCTACCAATACATCTATAATGCCCAGGCGCAGTTCACGCAAAATTTCTATTCTTTCCAGGGTATCTACATCACTGTGTATGTATTTGCTTTTTACATTAATGCGGTGCAGGTATTTATCCATTTCTTCGGCCATACGTTTGGTGAGCGTGGTTACCAATATGCGGTGGCCCATGTTTATTCTTTTATCAATCTCATCCAGCAGGTCATCTATCTGGTTTACGGAAGGGCGTACCTCAATGGGGGGATCCAATAATCCCGTGGGCCTTACCACCTGTTCTACCACTATACCGCCTGTTTTCTCCAGTTCAAAATCGCCTGGCGTGGCGCTTACAAAAATGGTTTGATTGATCATATTCTCAAACTCATGAAAATTAAGCGGGCGGTTATCCAGCGCACTGGGCAAGCGAAAACCGTAATCCACCAGTACCAGCTTGCGGCTTCTGTCGCCTCCATACATCCCGCTTACCTGGGGAATGGTTTGATGGCTTTCATCAATTACGCAAATAAAATCCCTGGGGAAATAATCCAGTAAGCAGAAAGGCCTGGTGCCGGGCTTTCTCCTGTCAAAAAAACGGGAGTAGTTTTCTATACCATTGCAATAGCCGAGTTCACGGATCATTTCGAGGTCATAATTTACCCGTTCATTCAACCGCTGGGCCTCTATGAATTTTCCGCTGCTTTTAAAATACTCCACCTGTGCGGCGGTTTCGTCCTGTATCTCGTAAATTACCTGCTGCATAATATCCTTAGGGGCCAGGTACAAATTGGCGGGAAAGATGGCGGCATTGTCCACCAAGCCGATACGCTTGCTGGTAGTAAGTTCCAGCGTTTCGATGGATTCAATTTCATCACCAAAAAATGTGATGCGGTAGCCAAAATCCACGTAGGGCAAATTGATGTCTATGGTATCGCCCTTTACCCGAAAAGTACCCCTGGTAAAATCCCCCTGCGAACGGCTATACAAACTATTTACCAGCGAATGCAAAAATCCCTGTCGGGAAATGACCTGCCCTTTTTGGATCCTTACAATACCATTTTCAAACTCGGTGGGGTTACCCATACCGTAGATACAACTTACACTTGCAACCACAATAATGTCCCTGCGGCCACTCAGCAACTGCGCCGTAGCCTGTAGCCGGAGCTTATCCAGTTCTTCATTAATGCTCAAGTCCTTTTCTATGTAAGTATTACTAACGGGCATGTATGCCTCCGGTTGATAATAATCATAATAACTTACAAAATAGCCCACCGCATTGTCCGGGAAAAATTGTTTGAACTCACCATACAATTGCGCCACCAAAGTTTTATTATGCGTAAGCACCAATACCGGCCGCTGCACATTTTGAATAACATTCGCGATGGTATAGGTTTTACCGCTGCCCGTTACACCAAGCAGCGCCTGGTATTGCTCTCCTTCCAGAATACCTTCGGTAAGTTTGCTGATGGCATCCGGCTGGTCGCCGGCGGGTGAATATGGAGCTTGAAGATTGAAAGGCACTTGTAATGATTTTATGCAAATTAGTTCATCCTTACACAATAAAAAAAGGGTTGCTAACCTTCAATAGTTGTTAAAAGTTCAAAGGGCCTTCGCCAGGGTTGGCAACCCTTATATTTTGCTCAACTCCATTTCCACGGCATGTTTACGTATAAACCAGGCAATGGTAAAAGAAGGAATAATATCCGTAAAGGGAATAACCTCTTCGAGGAAATTCAATACGCCGCCAATGGCCCCCAACCGGCCCCCAAAAAGTTTATTAAAAATTAATGCGGATATGGGCGCCCATACAAAATCTGAAATTTCAGCGAACAATGGAAATACATAACTGGCCATGCCAACCAGGTCCATTACAATACAAATGGCAATATTCGGAAGTATTAATTTTTCTGTTTTCATATTGAGGAAGATGTTTGAACTACGAAATTAAAGAAAAAAACAGGTACTTTTTGGCATGGGTATATACCAAATTGTCGCCTTAAAGCCAGTGGTCGGTGAGACACCGGCCACGGCGGGGCTACCCCTGGCTGGTGTCCCACCAGCCAGCGACAATTTGGTCACCCTTTGGCATGGATGATTTTCAGGTTTTCGTTATGTATTTGTTGCCCGGCAGAAGTTTTTCATAGCCAGCCCCGCCATGCGGGGGCAACATCCCTGTCAGCTTAATGCAGTCAGTCAGGGTTGGGCCCTTCACTCACTTGCAACACATACCATTGGGGATCTTTTCCACATTTTATGTAGGGAAACATCAATTAATTTTACAGGCTTTAACAAATAAATAAAGCAGATAGCAAGCTGAATAAAATCAGACATTAAAAAATCAGACATCAGAAATAGTGTGATTGCACCTGATATAATAGTTTATGTTTAAAAAACACAGGATGCTTTACTTTTGCACAAAGCACCTGTTACAAATGGCCACACCCGAACTTCAGTTAGCAAATGAAAAAATTAAATTTGAAGCCCTTTTTGAATATGCTTCCCTTGGTATAATGGTCGTTAATCAAAAAGGGGAAATTATACTTGCAAACGGTTTTCTGCTTTCACAGTTTGGGTACGATGATGTCAGCGAACTGATGGGTAAAAAAATAGAGCTTTTAATACCCGGCCGTTTTCACCACACTCATGTACATGATAGAAATGAATATATAGCAAAGCCGCAAAGAAGGCCCATGGGCTTAGGGATGGATTTGTATGCCGCAAAAAAAGACGGATCGGAATTTCCGGTAGAAGTAAGTTTAAGTAATTATGAAGGCGACGGGGAATCCTTTGTGATAGCATTCATTAGCGATATCACCAAACGAAAAGAAATTGAGAATGCTACGATTAAACAAAAGGAACAACTGGCGCTTATCAACAAACGAATAGAGGAATTCAATATTGACCTTGAGCAAAAAGTAGCATTGCGGACCAATCAATTACAGGAAACACTGACGGAACTGGAAATTTCAAAAGAAGAATTGCAAAAAGCATTTAGCAAGGAAAAAGAACTGGGTGACCTTAAAAGCAGGTTTGTTTCAATGGCATCGCACGAGTTTCGCACTCCCTTAAGCACCATTCTTTCCTCAGCCTCTTTAGTATCAAAATATATAAAAGAAGAAGAGCAGGAAAAAAGAGATAAACATACCAACCGTATCAAATCCGCCGTAAATAATTTAACCGATATTTTAAATGACTTTTTATCTATTGGTAAAATAGAGGATGGTAAGGTTGTCGCAAATTTTAGCCTGTTTAATATCAAAGAATTAATTACTACGGTTTGTAATGAAATAGCCGGTATTATTAAAACAGGCCAGCAAATAACTTATCATCACCAGGGCGGGCAAATGGTGCAACTTGATCCTTCCCTGTTACGCAACGTAATGATTAATTTACTCTCCAATGCCATTAAGTTCACTCCGGAAAATGGCAAAATAGAAGCGTTCAGTGAATTGAATGATACCCTTATTTCGCTAACGGTTAAAGATAGTGGTATCGGTATTTCCGAAGAAGATAAGGTTCACTTATTTGAACGATTTTTCAGGGGGGCGAATGTAACCAATATACAGGGCACTGGTTTAGGATTACATATCGTGGAAAAATATGTTGAATTAATGAATGGCGATATAGGCTTTAAAAGTGATTTGGAAACAGGCACTTCTTTTACCATTACTTTTGATAGCAATGCCGCTAATACGCTATAACTATTTATCTTACAATTATAAAATGAAATTTTTATGCAACGTGTTTTACTGATTGAAGATAATAATGAGATAAGAGAGAATACCGCGGAGATCCTTGAGCTGGCCAATTACAAAGTGGATACCGCCCCTAATGGCAAGTTAGGTGTGGAAATGGCGTTGAAACATAAGCCAGACCTGATTATATGCGATGTAATGATGCCGGTATTGGATGGCTATGGTGTATTGCATTTGATACAAAAAAATGAAACATTGAAAAATATCCCATTTATTTTTTTAACCGCGAAATCGGAACGGGGCGACTTTAGAAAAGGAATGGAAATGGGTGCGGATGATTACATTACCAAACCATTTAATGATATAGAATTATTAACCGCCGTAGAAAACCGGCTTAAAAAAGCAAGCCTGTTACAAAAGGATTTTGAAGCCTCTTTTTATCAGCCAGTACCTGATGAAGCTGGCAATTTAAGAATGTTGCAAGACCTGGTAGAAAACAGTGTTGTTAATATTTATAAAAAGAAACAGGTGATCTATGCCGAAGGTAATCATCCCCTGAGATTATTTTATATACAAAAAGGGAAAGTAAAAACCTTTAAAACAAACGATGACGGGAAGGAATTAACCGTTGGCCTTTTTGGAGAAGGTGATTTTGTTGGCTATACGGCTATACTGGAAGGTACCGTATATAAAGAAACCGCCGAAGCAATTGAAGATACAACACTTGCCATCTTAGCCAAAGAAGAGTTTGAAAAATTGTTACGGGCAAACAAGGAAGTGGCACAACAATTTATTCAGGTGTTGGCTCAAAGTGTTACTGACAGGGAAAAGCAATTGGTAGGAATTGCGTACAACTCATTACGCAAACGGGTAGCCGAAGCGTTGGTACTATTGAAAAAAAAATATACCAAGGATGCTGAAGGGAAATTTTCCATTCACATTTCACGGGAAGACCTGGCGCATATCGCCGGAACAGCGACCGAATCAATTATACGGACCCTAAGCGATTTTAAAGGGGAAAAATTAATTGACATCAAAGAAGGTTCAATAATAATCCTGGATGAAAAACGATTGGCGGCATTGCTCAATTAGTGTTTTGTTATGAATGGAATGAATCAAAGTGATTACACGAATTAAGAAAAAATGGGTTATTGGTCCCTGTAATAAATAGTGGGCCAATACGTTAACACCGCACTGATAAATTTGGAATTAGTACATTAACCAATTATACCGCGAAAAGGATAAAAACGTGATGAAAAATTTTTGTCCAAACAGTGAAGCAATGAGCATCATAGTTGCATCGCCCTCTTGTACTTAATACCATTGGGCAACTTTAATTACGTTTTAAATTAATTCCAGAGCGTATTTTATTTGGTGATTGTACAAAATCAATATCACTAATTTATCCCTTGAGCAGTATAGCATATCAGCTAATTAATTACCGATTAAACGATTGAGAGCAGGTATTTATTAAACAGGTTTTTTAAATTGGAGAATTTTTTTTCAAGATAAGACATTTCATTGCGTAGTTTTTCCTGCTTCCTGGAGATTTTATAGTCCGGTTCCCTTTTTTGTGTAAATGCCAGTTGCAGGTTTTTTTCCTGTGCCTTAATATCATTTCCAATGTCAAGTATAAACTCGTCTTGTAGTATAAACTCATTTTGAAACTGCTCCGCATCGGCGATAAATATTTTATCCGACTGCCTGTCGACTACTTCACTCAGCCTGGTTTTTAAATAACTATTTTCCTGGATAAAAAAATCAAGCAAACGTTTCCACGTAACATTTTCATGTAAAAATTGCGCTGTTTTATTCGATCCGGCCATTAGTTGTTTTTTATTTACTATAGCATTTGACAAATGTTACTTATTTAAGATTATTATTTGTGTTTTGAACCACCGGATGACAAATTTGTACTTCCCGTGTATTGTTATTTATTGCAGGGCTCAGATATGGAATGCCTATACCCATACCTCTTACAATTAACAGGCATGCCATTAGTGTCATCATAACAGGATAGGCGCTTCGGATTTTCTTACGCAATCCAATCCCGATATAATTACCGAAGAAGGATACACTCCACATTACAGGTAAAGTACCCAGGCCAAACGACGCCATGAAAAAAGCGCTTCTAAAAGGATCCGCCGTAGCGATTGCCCCTGCGATAGCCATATAAATTAATCCACAAGGCAGCAGGCCATTTAATAACCCTATTGCAAATAAAGACCGGTAATTTTTTTTAAAAAATAATTGGCCCAGTGTTGACCTTATTTTAAAAGTGAAGGCGGAAAGGATATTATTATTACCAGTACCCGGCATCCATTTTTTTGGAAAAAACAGGAAAAATAAAATAGCGGTACCCACTGTGATGGATAACCATTGCTGAAAGCCAAAGAGTGAAAAACTTTTTCCTGCCACGCCGAATAATAAACCCAAAGCGCTGTAAGTAACTATTCTGCCAACGTTGTATAAAAAACCGCCTGTAAATTTAGCGAAGCTGCCGCTATCGTTTAGTGGCAACGAAAATGCCAGTGGCCCACACATGCCAATGCAATGAAAGCTGCCTATCATCCCCATTGTTAATGCCGCCAAAAATATAACTGCCATGATTATATAATAATTTTGTGTTCATAATAATAACTTACACCTTCAACGCTCCAACTAATTTTTACGTAATGCAATCCCTTGTAGTTTTCAGGCACCTTGATATTTACAGCGCTATCGGTTACGTTAAATTGTTGATGCAGGTCCTTACTTTCATCCGAAGGGCAATACAGCGCCACCTCCCCGGTAATCAATTTCGCCGCGAAATCTTTTGGGAAATCAATGGTCAGCTCATGATTGATTAACCTGATACCTACCGGAGCGGATAATAAAGCGGTTCGTTTTTTTTCATCGATTTTTTGTTGGTATACCAGTTCTTTTTCATAGTAATCATCGGTTACCAGTTCAATATTCTGCCTGGACGCTTTATAAGCAAGGAATAACATACCGGCTACAAACACCGCGAAAACCATGATTATTTTATGTCCCCAGTTCATGATTAAAAATTTATCAAGTTATTATTTTATAAAAACAGGTTGTATGAATAAAACAAATACAGCAGCGAATTTAAAAAGAGTACCAAAAAGCTGAAAAGGTACAAGTCCCGATTCAAGTGTAACATCGGGATGCCCCGATAAAAGATCGGGGCAAGCGATGCAACGATGATCCACATGGCTTCTTAGCCCGGACAAAAATTGTTATCATGCAAAAACGCTTTACCTTACTCATACACTTCCGGCCCGATAAATTTCGCCGAGATGGTTTTTATCTTTTTGTCATTTTGATACAAGCCAATCCTGAGCGGTGTTTTCCAGGCCTTCACCTCATCCCTGTTTAGCTTAACGAAGAATTGCAGGTTGTTGTAATCTTCGTGCTTCACCACCAGGTTGCTGCTGCCCACAATGGTTATCTCTCCTTTAATATTCTCCAGCTTTAAACTGATGGCAATATCCTTATGCGTTTTATTAGCCAGTTTCAAACTGTATAAATTTTCTATGCGCCCGTCAGGCAAGGAAGTATATGTCATACCGGCGGTCCTCATCAGCGTAGCATCCAGGTCAGTCCTGCTAACCAATAGAAAACCCAGCAATGAAATCAACAGCGCAAGCACCGCGGTGTAGGCTTTTATCCTGGGGCTAAATTTTAATTGTACGCCTTTGGTAATACTGTTTTCAGATGCATACCGTATTAGCCCGATGGGTTTATGAATACTGATCATGATGGCATCACAGGCATCCAAGCACGCTGTACAATTCACGCATTCCAACTGCGTCCCATTACGGATGTCAATACCGGTTGGGCATACCCTTACGCAGGCATAGCAATCAATACAGTCGCCGGTTTTAATTTCAGGTACAAATTTTTCGGTCAAACTTTTGCAGGAGGCATTGCCCTTACAATTGGCACAATCATGCCCGTCATCGTGATGGTCTTTTTGTTTCAAAAGTTTTCCCCTTGGCTCGCCCCTTAACCGGTCGTATGCTACTACGATGGAATTTTTATCAAGCAGCACTCCCTGCAGCCGCCCATACGGGCAAACTACAATGCAAGCCTGTTCCCTAAACCACCAATACACGAAAAAGAATACGGTGGTAAACACCAGCAAAGAAATAAGCGTGCCTACATGGCTGGCTGGATTTTTTACATACCCCAATAGGGCATCCATACTGATGAGGTAGGCTAAAAAGAAATTAGCGATGATGAACGAAAGCAGGAAGAAGAGAATAAATTTAATGCTCCGCTTCTTTATCTTTTTCGCGTTCCATGGCATTGCATGCAGCAGCTTTTGTCGGGTTGCATCGCCATCTATCCAATACTCGATTTTCCTGAAAACCATTTCCATGAAAATAGTTTGCGGGCAGGCCCAACCACAAAATATCCTGCCAAATACAACCGTAAATAAAATGACGAATACAATGAACGTAACCATCCCGATACCGAAAATAAAAAAATCCTGCGGCCAGAAAATCAGGCCGAATAAAATGAACTTGCGTTCCATGATATTGATCATCAGCAATGGTGCGTCATTCACCTTGATAAACGGCAGTGTAAAAAATACGATCAGATAAAAAACACTGAACCAGCCACGTAAATCATAAAATTTACCTGCCGGTTTTTTGGGATGAATGAAATTCCGCTTCCCTTCTTTGGTGATGGTAGCAACAGTGTCCCTGAACGCTTCTTTAACAGGTATATCTTGCACTAATGCCATGTTATTATTTTACTGTTACCTGATCATCAGGCCTGGATATTTTTAAAGAACCGGTTGCAGGCGTTGAAGCGAACAGATCGCCCTGGGGAGCTTTGCCCCCGGGAGGGTTAGTACCTTTTAGTGTCATGATATAACTTGCCATTTCGCTCATTTCTTTTGGATTGAATTTTATGGCCCATGATTGCATGCCCTTATCCGGGTACCCTTTTTTGATGGTATTATAAACATCATTCAGCGATCCTTTGTGAATCCAGTATTCATCCGTAAGGTTTGGCCCGGCGCCACCCTCGCCCAAAGCCCCATGACAGGCAACACAATTAGCCGTATAAAAACCTTTCCCTTTTTGTACACCTGCGGCATCAGCCATAGGTACATTTGCTTCATCTATTTTATCTTTATTTTTCGCCTCATATATTTCCTTGTCAATTTTTGCATTGTTCATTTCCGCCAGGTATTCTTCTGTTGGATTTTTACCATTGCCGAATACATGAAAATTCAATAAATAAACGAGGGCGAACCCGATGGTGATGATAAAACCATATTTCCACCAGGGCGGTAAAGCATTGTCCAATTCCTGTATGCCATCATAATTATGATCCAGCAATGCATCCGCTTCCTGCTCTACCGGAATGGCTTTCGTGAATAATTTCTTATCCAGCTTTAACCATAAAGCTAACAGCCTGGATTGCCTAACTACAGTTGCCGCTTTTTCAGGTATTAATTCCGTGTAGATTCTTTTGATTGAAAAAAAGAGGAATAAAATAGCGATAGCCTCTGTGGCAATAACGGCCACTAAAAAATAAAATGTTTTGGCGGAAAGCCCACCATAGTTTGGAACAACATTTACCACTGCTTCCGTTACTGCATCCTGTGCCAGTACGGGCCGGGAAATCAATGAAAAAATCATCAGCAGTGAAAGGGTGGCTATTTTTGAAACCGTTTTATTTTTGTCGAGTAACTGACGTGAAAGTGCAATGAGCGCCTGGCCCATTCCGTATATTACAAAAAGCAATACAACTGCGGTGATGATGAGTAAGGTGGCTAATAAATTACTTCCGGATGTTACAGTTTTTATAGCAGGTGCATCCTGGGCCAGCATGGTAAAACCGCTCAAAAGGAACAATAGCGTACCCACTATTTTTTTTTGGATAAAAATTTTTAAAAACATACTTTGGTTTTAATTGTTGGAGGTAGTTGTTTCATCTGTATCCAATGGTATATTCGATAATTCAATCACCCTTTGTTTATCCATATTTTTTACCAATACCAACAGTACTATAAAAAACAGGAAGAAAATGAACAGGGAGATTATTGGATATATAGTAGCATGGTCCATTTGTTCGGTGTATTGCCTGATAAATTTATACATGCTTATTTATTTAAGGGTTCGTTACTAATGTCTGTTCCCAAACGCTGTATGTATGAAATTAATGCGATCACTTCTTTATTGGGCGAAACTTTTATGCTGTCGGTTTTCAGGTTATCAGTAATACCTTTAGCCTGTTCCATCAAATGAGCATTGGCGTTATTTTCAAAACCTTTTTCATAAGGCACCCCCAGTGTCCTCATCGCATTTATTTTAGCCCTGGTAGTTGTAGTATCAAGGTTATCGGTTAACATAAAAGTATAGGGTGGCATTACGGAACCTTCGCTCATGGAAGAGGGTTCCCTAAAGTGCCGGAAGTGCCATCCGTCTGTTTTTTTAAGATTACCGGCGCCTGCCCGTGCAAGGTCTGGCCCTGTTCTTTTACTTCCCCATTGAAAAGGATGGTCATAAACAAATTCCCCGGCTTTCGAATATTCGCCATAGCGTTCCGTTTCACTTCGGAAAGGGCGTATCATTTGCGAGTGGCAGGTATAGCAGCCTTCCCTTACATAAATATCCCGTCCCTGCAATTCCAGTGGCGTGTAGGGTTTTACGCTGCTGATGGTAGGCACATTCGACCTGATCATGAAGGTGGGTATCATCTCGATAGCGCCCCCAATCAGTATTACCACTAAACTTATAACCATTAGTTGTACCGGTTTTCGCTCAATCCACCTGTGCCAGTGTTCACCTTTATGAGCGGTATATATTTTTTCCAGCGGCGCCGCTTCCGCTGGTTCATCCGCAACAAGCCTACCCGCTTTTACCGTTTTGTAAATATTGTAAACCATCAATATTGCCCCAATCAAATACAATGTGCCACCTAAAGAACGCATGGCGTAAAATGGTTTCATGTAAGTAACAGTTTCAAGAAAAGTATATTTCAACTGGCCGGCTTCAGTAAATTGTTTCCACATGGCGCTTTGTGCAAAGCCAGCCCAATACATGGGTACGGCATAAAAAACAATACCCAGCGTACCTAACCAAAAATGATTGTTGGCTAATTTTTTGGAATACAGGGGCGTATTGAATATCCGTGGTATCAGCCAGTACAAAATACCAAAGGTCAGCATGCCGTTCCAGCCCAGTGCGCCTACGTGTACATGCGCAACTATCCAATCCGTATAATGGCTGATGGCGCTGATGCTTTTAAGCGATAATAAAGGCCCCTCAAACGTAGCCATACCATAAGCGGTAACAGCTACAACCATAAATTTCAGGATCACATCATCCCTTACTTTATCCCATGCGCCACGCAGTGTAAGTAACCCATTGATCATGCCACCCCAGCTTGGAAACAGCAGCATTACTGAAAAAACAACCCCCAGCGATTGAGCCCAGTTGGGTAAAGCCGTGTAAAGCAAATGATGCGGGCCCGCCCAGATGTATAAAAATATCAACGACCAAAAATGTATGATGGAAAGTTTATAAGAATAAACAGGACGGTTAGCCGCTTTGGGTAAAAAGTAATACATCATACCCAGGTAGGGAGTGGTTAAAAAGAAAGCTACCGCATTGTGGCCGTACCACCATTGCACCAGCGCATCCTGCACACCCGCATACAGCGAATAACTTTTAAACAGGCTTACCGGTAATGCCATTGAGTTTACAATGTGCAGTACCGACACGGTAACAAATGTGGCGATGTAAAACCAGATGGCCACATATAAATGTTTTTCCCTTCTTTTTAAAATGGTGCCAAACATATTCCAGCCAAATACCACCCACATAACGGTGATGGCGATATCAATAGGCCATTCCAGTTCCGCATATTCCTTACCGGCTGTATAGCCCATGGGCAGTGTAATGGCGGCGGCGACAATAATCAGTTGCCATCCCCAAAAATGAATTTTACTCAGCACGTCGCTAAACATGCGGGCCTTGCACAACCGCTGCAATGAATAATACACGCCCATAAAAATACCATTGCCTACAAATGCGAAAATGACCGCGTTGGTATGCAGGGGCCGCAACCTGCCAAATGTGCCATACTGTGTAAAATTGATGGAAGGAAAAACCAATTGCAGCGCCACATACAAGCCCGCAAGCATGCCAACTACCCCCCAAACAATGGTTGCGTAAGCAAAGTTTTTAACACTCCTGTTATCGTAATAGAATTTTTCTACCTGCATGTTTACTGTTTATTGTTTACTGTTTATTGCGTTTTGCACATTGTGTAATGTAATTGCCTTATCCTTTTTACCTCATACCCTTTACCTCATACCTTTCGCCTTCCACCTTCTTCATTTCGCCTTCCACCTTTTCATCAAAAAGCATTCTTATCGAAGGCGTATAGTCATCATCGTATTGACCGTTGCCAACGCTCCACAAAAAGGCGGTTAAAAAACTGCCTGCTACAAGTATGCTGATGCCGATCAATACAAATAATGCACTCAATGGTGATGAATTTAGTAGTGGCAAATGTAGAATGGCGTTTTATGGTAAAGTATGATGCCAATCCAAACGAAATGTGATTTTGGTCATGTGGGTTGTTGAGTAGTTGAAAAGTTGTGTAGCTCTTATTCAGCGGAAATCTTTTAATATCACTTAATTAAAAAAAATGTTTGGGTATCGGGCATTTGTTTTTCATGGCATCATCGTTATGTTATTGCAAATCCCGAGTGAGGTTTTGTGTACTGCTTCGGGACTCCCTTGTACCGCATACCATTGGGGAACTTTCATTGATGCGGATTGGGCATCGTTCCGCTGCCGCGGCTCCCCCTGTACTTTTTGTAATTCTATTCATCGTACCTCACCCTGATCTCACCCTCCTGCTCTCCCGAAAAATCGGGAGAGCGGTGCTTCAGTGCTTTTCCAAACAGCAGACCTGCCAAATCAGCTTTGGAACTTTAATGAACCTCTGCTGAGATGCGAAGTAGTTTTTATTTTGAAATAGAAATGTTTTTGATTGGAGGATTTGCTACTTAATTCCAAGGCGGCTCCGCCCACGATCGTGCGTTGGTATGCTAACCCGCCGCAATACGGAGCGGCAGGAGATTACTACGCTTATAGCAATGACATGGACAGGTTTTCAGAAGCCTGCTGATGTTCCGGCGGATAAAAGAGTTACCAATATTTTGCATCCGGGATTCAGTCCGCATGCAGGAAAATTATGTTTTAGAATAAGTTGCATTTATTGCATGTCAGATCGGTGGAAAGTCCGATGAGGGGAGTAAAAGTTTAGCATTTATTTACTTAACCGTTGTATTTTTTTATCAGGATTTTGGCTGGTATGAAAAACGCTGTAAATAATAACTGTGTTTTCTTCGAATTCATAAAGCACCACATAAGGAAATTTTTTTAATGCTGCTTGTCTGAAATCCTTGTATATCCTTTTGCATGTTTTGGGGTTATTAAGGATAATGTCTACTACGATTTCTAATTGTTCTATAAAAACGAACTTCCAGTCCTTTAACTTTTTGTGAATAATAGTGTGCAGTTTCGACAATCTCGTTTTTTGCTTCCACCTTTATTACAAGAATGTAACTCATTGCTTAATTTTTAAAGCAGCCTTTTTTACATTTTGCCAGGTATAAGATTTGCTGCTGCCATTTTTATGCCTTTCCTTCCGGGCATCCAATTCGCTTTTCATTACTGTGGTCAGTTCAAAATCTGTTTCTTCTGCTTTATTGGATACAATAGTGTACACAGCTTCCAGGAAATCCTTGTCATTTATATCATTAACAGCTTTAGCAATATGTTGCTTTAATAAAGTGGTTGTCATAATAATTGTTTGTTTATTAAAATTACTAACAAATTCCTTTTGATGTATTTTTTGCTTTTGCCAGGTTTTTTCGATCAGTAGAATGCTACTTCAAAGAATGACATAACCAGTTTTCGGTATCCCACTATTGTCCCGGCGGGGTTTTCACAGCATACACTACAAATTATAAGTGCGCTGTACGTGAAACCCCTGCGTAAAAAAGAGATACTAATATTTTACATCTAACTTTCCAGCTACTTGAAGGAAAATCATGTTTTAGAATAAGACCAATTCATTTCTCAAAACAAGCCGAAAAGGAAGCAGGCCACAGGAGTAAAGCGCCAACCGATTGTTCGGATTGTTTGGCTGCGGGAATCTGAGAAACCAATGAACTTAGGTTTGTTTTACCTTATTCAGGCACCTCTTTAAGTTTCACAATTTCTCTGAGCGCTTTTATCTCAGGTGACATTATGGTCAGTTCTTCAGGCTTTAAAAATAATAGGGAGGTAGACTTGTACGGTACTTTGGCAGAAGGCACTACAATCTTCGCACTTTCTAAATGTGCTTCCTGATCATCAAAGAAAATATGAGCTTTGAATGCCTTTAATACTTTATCTTTTGAAATCCCTCCCAGGAAAAATGCTTCATCTACATATACTTCCCAATCACGTAGTGTTTCTAATACACGCATGTGAGACGGACTATTTCTTGCGGTTACAATGGCGATTCGCAATGGTGAAAGCTCTACACTCATGCTCATTTTTTTTTGAATGGCAGAAAGCATCTTTAACAACTTCGCATGCGGCCCTTCTTTCATTGGGATTTTTTCGTTTACACTTTCATTTTTATGAAAGGCCGCAATGTTCTGTGTCTTATAAATAATCTCAGACTCATCGGAAAATAATACAGCATCCGCATCAAAGGCAATCCTAACGGTGGTTTTCTCGGGTGAATAACCCTGCGGTGGCCCATAAATTAAAGCCGCGGCTGTACTTCCGGAATCTATAATTTTTTGTACATCGTTTTCATCCTTTGATAAAAAAAGATCAACATCAAATGCTTCCATGTAATCGAACAGGTCCTCACCTCCTGTAAAAGCGGATCTTGTAATATCCAGGTTATAATGCCGGAGTGAGTTTAATACCCGGATGCCGGTTTCAGGACTGTTCTTTGACATTACAATCACTTCAACCAAACGCTGGCTTTTTGTAGCGAATTTGTTTAAATTCAGTAAAGCATTCACAATGTGAAAACCTGTGCCCTGTTTTAAAACATCCTTTTCCCTGTCTTTTTGGTACAGCCTGAATGCCACAACTCCCTGCTCTGCAAAAATCTTATTTTCTTCTTCAAGGTCAAATAATGCCCTTGATGATATTCCAACAACAAGGGTTTCTGAAAATGATATTGGCATAGACATGATTTTAAATTTGAATAAACTTATTTGCCCTCCACTATTTTTATTTCTTCCTCATCCAGTCCATAAATCGCATACACCATTGTGTCTATTTCTTTTTCCCAGGCAATAGTATTTGCTTTTGGATCTTCTTTTTTAGCTGATAAAATTTTATCTACAATTAATTCAATGCTACTTTTTTGCAATTTTTCTGCTTCAATTATTGGAAAATCTTTTAAATAAACATAACCAGGTTCATAAAAATCCCCTCTAAGCTTTGGAAGTATATGTTTAAATAAATAAAAAGTAAGATTGCTGTTTAAGATTGCAAGCAGGTATTTACTTGTATCAGTTATAATAAAACATTTTTGATTTGTATAGTACCCATTTTCATCCCAAATAAATTCAGGTTGTTTGCAAATATTTGGATAGATAATTTTAGGTTTATCAAATTCATTATAATAGTCACAAGCCCTTAACTCCCACCAGTAATCTCCCTTATCACTCCTTGCTTCACATTTTTCTTTGTAAGGAATCAAATGTTTCGCAATAGCAGGATAATTATCCTTTAGCCAATACCATGCTTCATCAAATGGCATATTACCATAACGTGGCATTGGTTCTGCCAAATAATCAGGATTGGATGGAGGCAGGTTTCTCTTTATAGTAAACCCTTTGGGAATGGTGATTAACCATTGCTTTATTTGTGGATGAATAAACCGTTTAATGTCTTTCCCAATCAGGAATGGCTTTATAAGTCTTTCACTATTGATATCCTCATTAATGAGTCTTTCTTTTGTTTCTGTATCTATGACGAATGCTTCATTTAATCCTGTCAATATGCCTCGATATATTTTCCGATTAACATATTGACTTAACGGTTTGCCAAATATTTTTAATTTTTGAATTAATCTATTTGTCTTCTCTGGTGCTAAACTCCATCCTTCCTCCTGTAAATTATTTTGGTGTATTTGAAAGCTTTTTTCTTTTAAATAAGAAGTAAAATTATTTTTTTCAAGCACTTTGATATTAGCAGCAATAAAGGCATCGCGGGGAGGTTTCTTTTGAAGCGACAATATTAATGGATAGGTAGTCGCTTCTTCAAATACAGGCAAATCTCCAAAATCTATTACATGCTTTAACTGGAATTTTTGTATCCATTTGCGTAGTGGTTTCCCAAATCCTGCTCTCATAAATTTATTAGCAATAATGAAACTAAATTCTCCTTTTGGTTTGAGAATCGTTAATCCTTTCTCAATAAAATAAACCAACAAATCCGCAGTTCCTGAAAAAACCTCAAAATTTTGTTGAAGATAATTTTTCATCTCACTAATTTCTTCCTGTCTAATATATGGGGGATTCCCAATCACCACATCAAACCCAATGAACTCACCATCATCATTCAGCACTTCAGGAAATTCAAACCGCCACTCAAAAGCATTTTCATAAATTTTATTATGCTTTATTTCTACTATTTCAGTTTCCAGCTTTGTTATTTCACCGCTTAACTGATCAATCTTCTTTTTGATTTCCTTATTCTTTTTATTGCCCTCGTCAAACAGCTCTTTCGTTTGGCTAATGTTAAATAAATCGCCCCGTAGTTTGGAGAGCTTTTTATATTTCGCATCATTGGGGCTTATATAACTTCTGAAATCTTTTTTAATGGTATCAATCAGGGCTTCCATTTCCCTTTTCTCTTTTTTACTCTCCGCATCCCGGTAAGTTTGTACAGCCAGTTTATAACTATCAATGCTCCATTTACTTTTGCGCAGGGTGGTCTTAATATCAGCATCCAATGTAAAGCGGTTTATAAGGCTGTTGCCGCATTTAATGTTAATGTCAATATTGGGTAAGGTTTCCAGTTCGGTATAATTGCTTGCTGACGTGTAATAGGCATTTTTCAACAGTTCAATCCATAAACGGAGGCTGCATATTTTTACGGAGTTGGGGTTTATATCCACTCCAAACAAACAGTTTTCAATAATGGTTTCTTTTTCATGAAACAAGGTTTCCTGTATGCGCCGGCTTTCTTTATTGTGTGGGTTGTAGTCAATTAATTTGCCATCTTCATCTGTAATGATCAGTTCATCATTCACTACTTCTATATGATAATCCCTCAATGATTTACCGGTTGCATCCTGTAAAATTTTCAACTCACTCTTTAATGCGATCATTTCATTTAAAGCGCTTACCAGAAAGTGGCCGCTGCCCACTGCCGGATCGCAAATATGTAAACTATTAATGAGCTGGTTGGCTTCCTTTTTATTGTCAATTTTATTATACAAACTGTCAAGGGTATCGCATTCCCATCCTTTGGCATCGTTAAACTTTTGCAGCACTGCACGGCGAATGGTTTCCTTGCACATATACATGGTTATAAAACCAGGAGTAAAAAAAGAACCATCCTTGTAGCCATTTATTTTTTCAAATATCAAACCCAGTACCGACGCATTGATCAGGTTTTTATTTTCTTCCTGTATTTCTTCGCCGCCCTCGCTGGTAAAATCATAAGCATCTAAAAACTCAAACAGGTACTGTAGCGTGGGTAAAGAACCAGATTGGCGCTTGCCTTTATCATATTTTAAAACGGTGCTGCTTATTAAAGGTAATTGCAGGCGGTTGTCTAATTCACTTATATTAATGGTTTGCCTTTCCAGTTCAGTGCGATCAAATAAAGAGCTGTTGAGGTAAGGTACCTTGCTGAATTTTTCCTTTGTATGGCTACGCCTGTTATCCGGCTTTTCTGCTAATACCTGGAAAAAGAGATTGCTTAGTTCAGCAAAATCAAATACCACCCTACTATTCAAAAAT
Organism: Ferruginibacter sp.; assembly: GCA_031416575.1. Lineage (GTDB taxonomy): Bacteria > Bacteroidota > Bacteroidia > Chitinophagales > Chitinophagaceae > Ferruginibacter. Next base: position 4,342 of record JANOTW010000051.1, on the reverse strand, counting down.
AAATAATCATCATCGCCCTTGTGGTACTTGTATAATTGGGCTTCCAGTAACTTAATAAACAATACCCGGTTTATCCAGGTAATGCAAAGTTCCAACGCTATATTAAACAATTGCTCCTGTTTGTTACTTCCAAAAGCAGACAGGTTGGTAATATTTCGGAGTACGTCTTCTTCCAGTTTTATAATAGTGTTTTCCAGCAGGGAGGCTTCATCCGGTTTTACTTTTCGTTTGATAAGCTTTTTGCCACCATCTTTTATTTCTTCCAGTCCAATGATGTGCAGCAGTTCGGTATAAAACCTTGTATCGAGGCTGTTACTATCATTAATAAACGCCTGTTTTAAAAGATGGGCCGGTGATAATATTTTATAAAGTGCAATGAGTTTATTATCCTCTGCTTTATTCGCATTGTTTACAATCTTTTCATAATTACGAATGTCAAAATAAGTGGCGGGCAATTCTTCTGTTATTTCATCCAGGAAAGGTTTGGCGATACTATCATAAAAAAACCTGGTGTCCTTACCACTTAGCTTCCAGCTTTCGTAGTCCTTTTTTAGTTTAGGGTTGCGAAAAACATTTTTTTCAAACCAAACCTCATCCATTATAAACCACTCATAAATATTGGTTATAATAAGGTATTTAATATCAATATTGCCCTGGTCAATCCTTTCCCGCAGATAGTATAGAAGTAATTCATGTAAAGCCTTTGCATTGGGCCTGGCCTCACTTATCATCTCTGACTTGTTGAATGGCTTTTTTACTTCAAGAATAACTCCAGTGGGTTCTTTGGTAGTTTTACCGGTATGTATCACCAGATCATTCCTGCCTTTGGTATTGATCTCAAACTGTTCTTTATACCAGGTATCTTTTAAAAAATCGGCTAATACATTTTTCAGGTGTTCCTCACTTTCCTGTTCATTGATACGGCTGAGTAGTAATTGCAGGTTTCTTTTAAAAAGTTCTATATTATTACGGCTTACCTTTTCTTTCAGGTAGGCTTTGTTCAAGGATTTAACGGGTTGTAGTAAAGTGATCTGCATTAAAAGGGTATATGTAAATTGGTAATTTCATAAATGTAAGGTATTATACAGAATAGGCGTCAATCAAATAGGTTTAAGATATTCAACAGTTGGCACTTTGCCATCTAACCGTGATGCGGTTCGGCCACAAAGCAAGCAGTTACCGGGTTCCGGTGTAAATAATTTAACCATCGATTAGCGCTTTGTTTTTGGCCTTTGTTGGTCTTCCACTGTTTTAATTATCATAATTCAATTATCCCATGAGGCCTCGTTGGGTGTTCACCAACGACCGAAGCCCGGAACAATGAACAGCTATTGATTTATAAGCCAGTTTTCTTCATAGTATTGAAACAACTCTTATGGTGAAAGCTTCGGCTGTTGGTGATATTTCGACAGGCCCCGTACTCACAACAGTGGCTCAGTGATAGTATCTTTCCTTTTATTTTTCAAATGCAACACCCATCATGGAATAAATAAATTTTTCTGCTGATCCACCTCCGCATCAATAAAAGTTGCCATGAAAAAATATCGTACAAGAGTGCGACGCCACTGAAGAACCACATAGCTTCTTAGACCGGACAATCATTTTTTTTTGCCAAATATGGGCTGAAAAATAATGCACAATTTAAAACAGGTAAAAAGTAAATAGTCTTTAGTCAGCCTGGTTATTCACTATGCTAACCCAATTCGTTTGGCACTCAAAGAAGACAACAAAGTTACCAGCAACACAATACTAATACTACTCGCAGGCATTAGTATGGCAGCCACTATAGGAGACATGGTTCCCTGCACGGCAAAGGAAAGCCCGACAACATTATACATGATGGAGAGTATAAAACTGGCAGTCACGATTTTTTTACCAGATTTTGCATAGGCCAAAAACTGGTGGATCATTCCAATTTTACTGCCATCAATAATGGCATCGCAGGCGGGAGAAAATTGAGCTGTATTATCACTTACCGCAATACCCGTATCGCTTTGCATCAGGGCGCCGGCATCATTGAGGCCATCGCCGATCATCAATACTTTTTTATGTTGAGCCTGTAATTGTTTTATTTTATTGAGTTTGTCTTGTGGTGATTGGTTAAACTGAACATCCGTATCCTTACCAAACAGTTTGGCAAGCGTATTTTTTTCCGCATCATTATCGCCCGATAGCAGGTGCAGTTCATGGTTTTTTTGTTGTAAAGAATGGATGGCTTCTTTAATGCCGGGCCTGTATTCATTACTGATGGTAAAAGCGCCCATGTATATTTTATTGAGCTGCACATGAATGTGAGATCCGGTATCGTAGCCGGCTCCATCGTAATACTCATTTACAAAAACGGCGGAACCAATTTTTACGGGCATATCATTTACCATCGCTTCTATTCCTTTGCCCGTAAATTCTTTAAAACCATCTACCGTTAATAATTGATCGGTATTGAATGTTCCTAAATTAGTAGTGATTATTTTACTGAGTGGGTGCGATGATTGCTTAGTAACGGCTTGTACTGCAGCCAGTTCATTTTTGGTAAGCGGCGTACCCTTATATCTAAATACAGAAGAATGATTTTGCGTAATGGTGCCTGTCTTATCAAAAACAATCGTACCAGTTTTTGCCAGGCTTTCAATTACACCTGCATTCTTTAAGTACAATTTATTTTTCCCGAAAATGCGTAGCATATTGCCATAAGTAAAGGTGGCCGAAAGCAGTAAGGAGCAGGGGCAGGCAACAATCAAAACGGCTGTAACAGCAGGTAATATTTTAGCAGTATCCGTTATCGCCCAAAATACAGCGGCAACAATGGCAACAGTAAATAAAGCCAGTGTAAAATATTTACTCCAGGGATGAATGAATGATTTTTCCGTATTTTTTTTATGTTTAAAAATATCATTGTTCCATAATTGCGTAATATAACTTTGAGAAACTTCATTCACTATTTGTAATTCAATGGCGCTACCTGATTGTTTGCCACCGGCATAAATCAGTTCGCCTTTGTTTTTTTGCAAAGGCGCGCTTTCGCCGCTTACAAAACTGTAATCCACATTTGCATTGCCCTTCATCATTACCGCATCGGCAGGTATCATTTCTTCGTTGCGAATAATGATGCAATCTCCTTTTTGAAGTTGTGTAACAGGAACGTTTTTTTCCATCCCGTTTTTTATAATACTTACACCCAATGGAAAATAAGATTTGTAATCACGGTCAAAAGAAAAAGAACCGTATGTTTTATCCTGGAACCATCTGCCGATCAGCATAAAAAAAACGATGCCCGTTCCGGAGTCAAGGAATCCGGCGCCATTGCCGGAAATGATCTCGTAATAACTTCTGCTGAATGTTACAATTATCGCCAAAGCTAAAGGCACATCAATATTTAAAAACCTTTGCCGCAGGCCTTTCCATGCGGATACAAAAATACCGGAGGCGCTAAAAAATAATACGGGCAGTGATAAAATAAAATTTAACCAGGTAAAGGTTGCCTTTAACCCAGCCTGCTCAATATTGCCGGATGAAAAATATTCCGGGAAGCTAAGCATCATAATATTAGCAAAGCAAAAACCCGCAACGCCAATTTGATAGATCTGTTTTTTATTGAAAGTGGCAGATCTTTTTTCCGTACTGTCTTTTAAACTGATAGAAGGTTCATAGCCAATAAAAGCCAATAGTTCTATCACCTTACGCAAAGAAATTCGTGTTGGATCAAAGATGATGAACACTTCCCTGCGTTGAAAATTGGTTTGGGATTTGATGATGCCCGGTTCAATACGGTGCAGGTTTTCCAACAAAAAAATGCAGGAGGAGCAGTGCATTTGAGGCAACTGAAAAGTTACATTGGTTTGCGTATCGTTGCTAAACTGAACCAGCTTTTTTGCCGTGGCTGCATCATCCAAATATGCAAACCGTTCACTGATAAATTTTCCCTTCACTTTTATGCCGGGGCTTTTATCAAAATTGTAATAGGTACAAAGATTGTTTTCGTTCAGCAAAAGATAAACCTGTTTGCAACCTTCGCAACAAAACTTTTTGGAATCCCTTTCAATGGCATCATCACATTGTTCTCCACAATGAAAGCAACTTACCGGTATAGCCGTTTTTGTTTTTATATGATTGTATTGAGATTTAAGAGAAAAGTAATGATGCAAAGGTGGAGGGACTTGTTTTTTAATTTAATGACAGTCGTCAAAAAATTGTATGATCGTTGTCAGCAATTGATTGTATGCTGAATAGATAATAGTTTGCGATGCCAGATACCCTAACCCTTTATTATGGAAAATGCTGATAATTGACTTCGGATATGTTGATTAAAGAACTAAAGTTGATTTGGAAGTTAAGGGCATCCCTA
>JANOTW010000050.1:0-9474 GCA_031416575.1 Ferruginibacter sp. | reverse complement strand
CGATAGGTGTTTTTAAATTTCGGGGGGTAAAATTTTATTTCTTCCTCCATTACCGCTTTCATCGCAGGACTGCTGATGTCTTTCATTTTTACCCACCACTGTAAACTCAGCCGGGGTTCCACCACCGTATCGGTTCTTTCACTGTAGCCCACTTCGCTGGTATAGTCTTCTACCTTCACCAAAAACTGCTCAGCTTCCAAACGCCGCACTATTTTTTTCCTTGCTTCAAATCTATCTTCCCCGATAAATATCTGTGCGGCTTCGCTCAGTGTACCATCATCATTAAAAATATCAACTACTTCAAGCTGGTGTTTTTGTCCAAGCTGGTAATCATTCATGTCGTGTGCAGGCGTTACCTTCAGGGCGCCTGTACCAAAGTCCATGGTTACATATTCATCCGTAATAATGGGAATCCTGCGATTGATCAATGGCACTACTGCAAACTTTCCATGCAAATGTTTGTAACGTTCATCGTCCGGATGAACACAAATAGCGGTATCACCCATGATGGTTTCGGGGCGAACGGTGGCGATTATAATACACCCCCCATCCCCTGAAGGGGAGTTAAGGAACCGGTTTGCTTTTTTATGCCCATCTTCTACAATGGGTGTATTTGAATTGTATTGTTTACCATCTTCTTTTATAGTTGAATTATCTAAAGGGTTTAATGTTTCGGAACCCTCCCTGGGGGGCAGGGGGGCAGGGGTTTCTACTTCATATCTTATATGATATAATTTCTGATTGGTTTCTTTTCTTATTACTTCTTCATCACTCAGGGCTGTCTTTGCTTTTACATCCCAGTTTATCATTCTTTTGCCACGATAAATACTTCCTTTACTATGCAGCGCTACAAAAATTTTGATAACGGATTGGTGATAATCCTTATCCATGGTAAAGGATATCCTGTTCCAATCGAGGCTGCAACCCAACTTTTTCAATTGCTGTAAAATGATACCGCCATACTTTTCTTTCCATTCCCAGGCATATCCTAAAAACTCTTCCCTGGTTAAAGAAGATTTGGCGATTCCCCTTTCCCTCAGCATGGCCACCACTTTCGCTTCGGTGGCAATCGAAGCATGATCGGTGCCGGGTACCCAACAGGCATTCTTCCCGTGCATTCTCGCCCTGCGGATCAATATGTCCTGGATGGTATTGTTCAGGCAATGCCCCATGTGCAACACGCCGGTTACATTGGGCGGCGGTATTACAATTGTGTAAGGTTCCCTTTCATCCGGCAAACTGTTGAAATATCCTTTATCTAACCAATGCCCGTACCAGTTAGCTTCTACCTCGTTGGGTATATAATTTTTTGACAATTCCATTTTTGAATAATTGATTATTTCTTTCTTTATTGAATCCGCAAGCCTTGCATCATACTAAGATTACCCGCAGGCAAATGTACGAATTGACATTTCATATATTACATAACCCATAATAAGGAGCATCAAAATGCAAACCTTTCATTTTATTGTAAGGGCGCTATTTTTTAAAAAGCATCCAGTTAAGCGTCATTGAGTCGCCATCTATAAACCATGTTTTTTTTTGTCCGGGCTGTGAAGCTATGTGACTATACAGCCATTCTTTTCTATTTGTCCGGGCTAAGAAGCTATGATGATCATCCTTGCATCGCCCTCTTGTACTGCATACCTATGGGGATCTTTGATTGCGTTGTAGATGGCGAAACATCAGCCGCTATTTATTTGGGTAATATAGTACCGCATATCTATGGGAATCTTTGATTGCGGTATATTTAGCGCAACAACAGCCGCGGTTTATTTGGGTACTCGTATCCATTGTTTAATTATCCAGCAATGTTGTCTGAACTATGATTTTTATGATTATTATGATTATTATGATTCGTGATTCATGATTACAAATGATTTTGGGAACAGGGCAGTTAAAAAAATCAGAATCATCACAAAATAAAATTAGGGATTCAAATCGCAATCAATCAAATTAATCAAACCAATCATACAAATCCCGGTTCAGACAATTTTCGCAATTCAATACCCTTCGATACAACCATACTTTTTTGTTCCGGCTAAGAAGGGTATCTTTTCCCACGTTTTATTTATTGCATGGGATTAAATATGTAGATCGCATGTGTAAGGCCGGCTTCATAAAAATGCGAACCAAATACATTTTGCTATTCAGACAACATAACGCAATTAAAGTTCCCCAATGGTATGCAGTACAAGAGGGCGATGCAACGATGTTGCCCATTGCTTCACTGCCTGGACAAAAAATCTTCTTCGCTATTTTATCTCATGTCATTTATCAATAGGATGCATACCAATTTGCCGCCACATTGAAATACGCTGCGCCCCTGCGTATGATCAGGCCGCGGGCTGATCCTGCATTGCACCTGTTGCCGCAATTCGCAAATGTGCGAATTGACATTTCATTTCTACCATAAGCATATTCAGGATTGGATTGGTTAAGGGCCTTTCATCTATATTTGCAGCCTCAAATCATTTTCGTTGCAAACTGTACAACAAAATCTCCGGCTCCAAAAAATAATTACCGGTGTTGGCATACTACTTTTTATCATGAAAGTAATAGCATGGTACCTCACCGGATCCGTAGCCATTTTAACCGACGCATTGGAAAGCACCGTGAATGTGATAGCAGGTTTAATTGGGGTATATAGTTTGTATGTAAGCGCCAAACCCAAGGATTGGGACCATCCCTACGGACATGGAAAAGCGGAGTTCCTTTCAGCAGCCGTGGAAGGTACATTGATTACGATTGCCGGGTTAGTCATTATTTATGAAGCGGTCAATAATCTTATTCATACCCACATCATTCAAAAATTGGATTACGGTATTTCGTTGATTGCCATCACCGGGGTTATCAATTATATAGCCGGGTTTATCTGTATTAAAACGGGCAAAAAAAATAATTCGATGGCGCTGGTTGCCAGTGGACGGCATTTGCAAACAGATACCTACTCTACAATTGGTATTATCATTGGCCTGATCCTGTTGTATTACTTGAAATTATGGTGGATTGATAGCGCAGTAGCCATCCTGTTCGCAGTCATCATTATAGTTACAGGTTACAAGATCATCAGAAGTTCCGTATCCGGCATCATGGATGAAGCGGATGCTAGCCTGATTAATAAAATGGTGGTAATGTTAAACGATAACAGGAGGGACAACTGGATAGACCTGCACAACCTGCGCATTATTAAATATGGTGGCACACTCCATATCGACTGCCATCTTACCGTACCCTGGTACCTGAATGTACGGGAAGCACATGCTGAAATTGACGTATTGTCCAAACTTGTAAAAGCAGCATTTGGCGAATCAATGGAATTGTTCGTACACAATGATCCGTGCCTGGATTTTAGTTGCAATATCTGTAGCAAACAAGACTGTAAGGTGCGACAACACCCGTTCAGGAAAAAAATCGAGTGGACGATGGAAAATATTTCAAAAGATAACAAACATCATTTGTAATGGAGTTGGATGATTCATATTGGAGCAACCGGTATATTGAAAATACAGCCGCCTGGGATGCAGGTACCATCACTACGCCTTTAAAGGAATATCTAGGCCAGTTAACGGATAAGAATATCGCTATACTGATACCCGGCTGCGGCAACAGTCATGAGGCGGAATATTTATTACAACAGGGGTTTACCAATATCACTTTAATGGATATTTCCACAATGCTTTGCAAAAAACTGGAAGAAAAATTCGCAGCTTATCTTTCTTCCGGGTTGACAATTATCCGTGCTGATTTTTTTGCTCACCAGGGCGAATATGATTTGGTGATTGAGCAAACTTTTTTTTGCGCTTTGGATCCATCGCTGCGGAATAAATACGCGGAAAAAATGTATCGGTTGTTAAAGCCGGGAGGGAAATTGGTTGGCCTGCTGTTCAATCGTGCGTTTGAAGGAGGCCCGCCATTTGGAGGAACTGAAACGGAATACCGGCAATTGTTTCAGCAACAGTTCACTATCGCCATCATGGAAAATTGTTACAATTCAATTGAAGCGGGGAAGGGTGCGGAGTTGTTCGTGAAGTTGATTAAATAATTGTGAAATATTGTTTAATAAAACCTTGTGGGAGGTTGGTTTGTGCTTCCTGATCGGGGTTACTCAAACAACTTAGCCACCCCAAACGCAGCCGCGGCAGCCATTGCGCCAATCATTGTTACCTGCAAGGCGCCTAACCAGGGATTAATACCGGTTATCCTGCTTTTAAAATATCCAAATACAAACAGGCAAACCAGGGTAGCAACCACGGATATTTCCAGGGCTTCGGTAGAACTGGATATAAAAAAATAGGGGCTCAAAGGAATGACTCCCCCCACCACATAAGAAAGCCCGATATTCAAAGCGCTTTTGGTAGCTCTTTTGGGATCAGGCTCTTCCAGCCCCAGTTCATACTTCATCATAAAGTCAACCCAGCGGTTTTTATCCTTTGCTATTTCTTCCGTGGCCTGTTCCTGCAGCCCGGCACTCAAACCAATATTGGCAAAAAATTCTTTTGTTTCCTTAATCTCCACCTCACGCATGGTTTCTATTTCTCCATGCTCTCTTTTGATCTCGCTTTTGTAATGATCCTGTTCTGTTTTGCCGGAAAGATAGCCACCCAGGCCCATGGCAATGCTGCCTGCACAAATTTCCGCGATACCCGCTATTACAATGATCCTGCTGTCTGATACGGCGCCACTTAAACCGGCTGCCAGTGCAAAAGGAACGGTGAGGCCATCACTCATGCCAATTACAATATCCCTTAAAAAATCCGGGCTTTTTAAATGCGATTCTACGTGATGGTGATGCAGGTGGGTGTCCATAAAAATGTTTATTGAAACGAAGATAATATTATGAGGATTAATCAGCCGTCAATAATTAAATGAAGGTTGATTCCAGCAAGATCATTCAATTAAAGCGTTGCCAAACTTTTACCAATTATCCCCACACATTCCATCACCTGGTCCCTGGTAATCAACAGGGGCGGTGCAAAACGTATTTTGTCGCCATGCGTAGGCTTGGCCAGTAATCCATTTTCTTTCAGTGTCAAACACAGGCCCCATGCGGCTTCGGGATTGCCGTGTTTTATTACGACGGCATTCAGCAATCCTTTACCTCTTACCAATTCTATAAAAGGGGAATTCATTTTTCGAATTTCACTACGTAAAAGTTCTCCCATAGCATCTGCGTTGCCAGCCATGTTTTCATCCTTCAATACTTTCAATGCCGCCATAGCAACCGCACACGCCAAAGGGTTGCCACCATAAGTACTGCCATGTTCACCCGGTTGAATGGTCAGCATTATTTCATCATCCGCTAACACGGCGCTAACAGGCAATACACCACCACTCAGTGCTTTGCCCAGTATCAAAATATCGGGGCGTACATTTTCATGGTCACATGCCAGCATCTTACCCGTTCGTGCCAGCCCGGTCTGTATTTCATCGGCAACCATCAACACATTATATTCGGTACATAAATTTCTTATGCCGGTTAAATAGCCATCATCGGGTACCACTACACCTGCTTCGCCCTGTATGGGTTCAAACATAAAGGCGGCCACATTTTTATCCTGCAATGCTTTTTCCAAAGCGGCCAGGTCATTGTAAGGAATTATCTCAAAGCCCGGCATGAATGGCCCGAATTTTTCATAACTGCCCGGGTCGGTAGAGGAGGAGATGGCGGCCAGGGTCCGTCCCCAAAAATTACCCGCTGCGAAAATTATTTTGGCCTGGTTATCCGCTATGCCTTTCACTTTATAGCCCCATCTGCGGGCAAGCTTCACCGCGGTTTCGCCACCTTCCACTCCTGTATTCATGGGCAATACTTTATCATACCCGAAATAAGCGGTGATATATTTTTCATATTCACCCAGTAATCCGCTGTGAAAAGCCCTGCTGGTTAACGTTATTTTTTGCGCCTGTTCCGTTAGTGCGGCAATAATTTCGGGATGGCAATGCCCCTGGTTTACGGCTGAGTAACCGCTTAAAAAATCGTAGTAACGTTTGCCATCCACATCCCATACAAAAACACCTTCCCCACGGTTTAACACTACCGGCAATGGATGGTAGTTGTGTGCCCCGTATTTTTCTTCCAGGTCAATGTATTGTTGTGTATTGGCGCTTAATGCTATGGTAGGTTGCATGATTGGCAGGTTGATTGATTGATTGGTTATTTTGTTCCCCTTCAGAAGGTTAGGGTGTTTTATTCCCCCTTCAGGGGGTTAGGGGGTATAAACTTAGTGGTTCAGCAAATCAAGATTATTGCTGAGGAAGTGCGGTATGGTTAATGCGGAATTGATATCTTTTAATTTCGTGCAAGTTATATTTTTTTGCTAATAAAAAGAGGAAGGAATAATCCGGGGGTGCATCGCAAACAGTCGCTCCATTCCTGAAGGGTTGCCAACCATTGCAAAGGTTCTTTAAATAATAAGGGTATAGGGAAGGTTGGCGAACTTCAGCGTATTATTTTGTTGTCCGGGCTAAGAAGCTATGTGGATCATCGTTGCATCGCCCTCTTATACTGAATACCATTGGGGAACTTTTCCCACGTAATAATTAATAATTGCCGCTTCCCTTTCGTAATTGTGGATGGTGAGGGCCACGGTGGCCTGCCCTGACTGGTGGGGCCGGCGCAAACAGCCGTGGCCCTCACCGGCTACAGCCTCAAGGCAGAAGCGACAATTTGGGATGCACCACCATGTCTTCGCAACAAAAACATGGGTTCATATTTTCGTACCTTTGGCGGCAACAAAATAAAAAAACCTTTTAAGGGCCATACTCACATGAAATTTTTTCCGGAATCAACATTACTACAATTGGAATACGAAAAGGTAAAAACCTTATTGGCGGAATATTGTAAAACGGAATATGCCAAAGACAGGGCGGCCAATTTGCGCATTCACACCAAAAAAGAGTTTATAGACCTTCAATTGAAACAAAGCCACGAATACAAATTGTTATTACAATCAGGGCATTATTTTCCCAATGATTTTGTACTGAATTTATCAAAGGAAATAAAGTTATTGGCCATACCGGGAGCGGTGCTTACGGGTGAGCAGTTTTTACATATCCGCAAGCTGGCCGAAAATACGGGCGGCATTTTCAGGTGGTTCGATAATGAAAGAAGAATCGCCTGGCCCGCTCTTGCAAAAGTGATTGAAGAAACTTATTTCGAGAGATCCATTACCGTGATGATTGATGTTATACTGGATGAATCGGGTAATGTAAAGGACACCGCAAGTGAAACATTGGCCGGCATCCGAATGAACCTGTACAGGAAAAGAAATGAGCTTCGCCGCGTTTTTGACCGGATGGTAACAAAGTTGAACAAGCTGGGATACCTGGCGGATATTGAAGAAAGTTTTATTAATGGCAGAAGGGTATTGGCGGTATATGCGGAGCAAAAGCGCATGATCAAAGGTATTCTGCATGGGGAAAGCGATAGCCGCAGAACTACTTTTATCGAGCCGGAAGAAACCACCGGGCTCAACAACGATATTTTTTCGCTGGAGAATGAAGAGCGAAAGGAAGTTTATAAAATCCTTCGCCGGTTAACCCAAACAATCAGCGCTTATGCACCACTGTTAAAAACCTATCACGATGTAGCCGGGGAGTTTGACTTTATCAATGCAAAAGCAAAATGGGCCATCCAGTTGGGCGCTAATTATCCGCAGGTACATGATAAGGCATACCTGCACTTAATACAGGCCTATCACCCTTTATTGCTGATCTACAATAAAAATAATAATAAACCCACCATACCGGTTAACCTTACCCTGAACGATAAAAGCAGGATATTGGTGATCAGCGGGCCCAATGCAGGTGGTAAAACTGTTACCTTAAAAACGGTGGGGCTTTTGCAACTGATGATGCAAAGTGGTTTGCTGGTGCCTGTTCACCCGGATAGCGGGATGGGGATTTTTAAGCAAATCATGATCCATATTGGTGATACCCAGAGCCTGGAATTCGAGTTGAGTACTTATTCATCGCACCTGAAGAATATGAAACACTTTATGGAAAATGCCAATGGTAAAACTTTATTCTTCATAGATGAACTTGGCAGCGGAAGTGATCCCAACCTTGGCGGCGCTTTTGCGGAAGTGATCATGGAAGAACTGGCACACAAACATTCTTTCGGTATCGTAACTACGCATTATTTGAATTTAAAAGTAATGGCCAACAAAGTACCCGGCATAATCAATGGCGCCATGCAGTTTGACGAAAAGAATTTGTTGCCCTTATACAAATTGATCGTTGGTAAGCCGGGTAGTTCTTATACTTTTTCGATTGCCGAACGCATTGGGCTGGAAAAACGATTAATTGAAAAAGCAAGGGCACTGGTAGACGAAGATCATTTCACATTAGACAAATTACTCAACCGGACAGAACAGGACCTTCAAAAAATTGATCTCGATAAAAAAGAGTTGTTTCACCTGTTAAAAGAAAATGAGCGGCTGAAAAAAGAAATGCAACAGGTGCTGGATAAAGAAAAACACGAGCAGGAAGTGGAGCGGTTGAAACACCAGAATAAAATTTCAGAAGACAAACTGGCTTACCTGAAAGATATGGAGCGGCGGTTGAAAGCAATGGTAATTGAATGGCGCAGGAGTGATGATAAGGATAAAGTGGTACAAATGATCCAGGCTTTATTATTTAATCAAAAAGAAAAAATGGTGACTGAAAAACACCAGAAAAAGCTAAATGAAAAGTTCATGGAAATAGGTGGCGATATACAAATTGGCGACAAAGTAAGAATGAAACAGAACAGGCAGGTAGGCGTTGTAAAAGAAATAAGGGGGAAAAAATGTGTACTGCAGGTAGGCGTAATGCCCATCACTGTTGACTTGAAGGATTTGGTAGTGGTAAAGGATAAAGATCCGGTACAAATAATTTCTTAAAAGTTTTGGGTTGAAATAATTCAAACCGTACTTTTGCGCCGGAGAGTTGGCAGAGCGGTCGATTGCGGCAGTCTTGAAAACTGTTGACTGTAACAGGTCCTGGGGTTCGAATCCCTAACTCTCCGCACTTAAAGTGAGTAAAATAAATAAAAACGCTATAATCAATTTGATTATAGCGTTTTTGTTTTTAGCCAACTTTATCAAAATATTCATTCTTTCAACTTACTGCCGGGTCGCTTATACTTTTGCATTTATAGCAGCAATTTCACTTTAAGAATAAACTTTTCATTTATGAGTCATGGTTAGGCTTTAAGATTGTATTATTTTCAAAAGAGAAGGTGAATATCATACCGGGTTTTGCATTTATAATTTAGAAGGGCTACATTTAAAGAATATTTTTTTTAAAAAAGTACTATCACTAAAAAGAAAGGCAGGTCAAACTATAAGCTTATGAATTAGGCGGCTATGACATTGTTTTTTTTTGTTTAATAGGGCATAACATACAGGATACCACATTTAATGTTTTGATGCGCTTAATAAAACGTGGGAAAAGATCCCCAATGGTATGCGGTACACGAGGGCGATGCAA
>JANOTW010000049.1:0-16088 GCA_031416575.1 Ferruginibacter sp. | reverse complement strand
ATCAACTATATAAAAGCAGTTGATGTAGGTGATGTGCTAATAGCGGAAGCTAAAGAAATACATAATGGGAAAAGCACAGGGTTGTACCACATCAGCATTACTAATCAAAATGAGCAAATTGTCGCTGTATTTAAAGGTACTTGCTACCGCACCGGTAAAAGCCTCATTTAAAAATACTGGTCATGTAAAAAATCTCCAATTGGGCTACCTGGCTAACTTTACCCATCTATACATCCAATTTTTTTTATTGTCCGGGCAGAAGTATTTCAATTAAACATTCTTGTGTCGCACTCGTGTACCGCATACCTGTGTGGATCTTTACCTGCCAATGCGATGCACCGGGATAATTAGCGAAACATAAGCCGCAGTTTATTTGGGGCACTCTTGTACTATACAGTATAAAACGGATTTTTGAATGAGAATTAAAGTGTATGAATGCACCCAGGTGTATTTATCACTACGAGGGTAAAGCAGTTATGTATTTACTTCGTCACCTCATCAATTTCCGTATCATTTTCTTCATCTTTTGTTTTGTGGTAATCATTATTAAGTTGTTGTTCAAATTTTTTTCCATCCTTTTGATTACGAATTACCAGAAAAACAACCAATGCAATAACCGCAATACCAAAAAGAATTAATAAGGGCCAGTTCATATACTTAGAGTTTCATTAAAGGTAAAACGATTTTTTGGCGCCGAATGTTATGTTTTCTGACTGATGCATTTGTTCCTTTGTATAATTTTGGACTTTCAATCAGGTAGCGGAAATTTAATGTTGAAAGGAAGTATTTCATTCCTCTTATTCAATGCTGGAAACTTGTTACAGAAAATAATTTTTTACTTTCTGGCCTCATTGTATAAAATCATTCGTCTTGCCATTATTCAACAATAAAATAAAGAAAATGAAAGAAATCATAACGCTAAATAATATTGGGATGCACCCATAATTTTAATAGCATGAACAAGTATGTCTGAATATTTTTTGTAACTTTAAACCAAACTATCCGTCCTTATAATCGCTCCATAATTACCTCGTTTTTTAAATTCATTAAATTATAAATTTTTAAAACTTTTGTTATGAAAAAATTATTAATGCTTGCAGGTATTACAATGCTTTTCTCTTTTTATGCACCGGTAGAAACGCTTTCCAAAAAGGAAAGGAAATTTGCCGCATCCCACCTTAAGAGCACTAAGAACGAATTGATAAAAAGTGTAAAGGGATTATCCGATGCCCAGTTAAATTTTAAACCGGCTGCCGGCAAATGGTCGGTAAAGGAATGCGTATTTCATCTTGCCATAACTGAAACCGCATTATGGCAATGGGCTGAGGCTACAATGAAAGCGCCGGCCAACCCTGAAAAAAGAGCAGAAATAAAAATGACGGATGAACAGGTTTTAGCAGGTATTGGCAACAGGGCCAATAAAGTAAAAACCGGAGAGGCCTTTGAACCCCAAAAAGGTAATTGGGCGAATGTAGAGGAAGCAATGAATGCATTAAAAGAAGGCAGGGCGAAATTGATTGATTACGTAAAAAATACCCCTGAAGATATGCGCAACCACGTAGCCACGCAAACCCCGCTGGGCCCGGTAGATGCATACCAGTTGGTATTGTTTATTTCTGCCCATACCAACCGGCACTTGCAACAGATCAATGAAGTAAAAGCGGACCCGGATTTCCCTAAAAATTAATTGAATTGCCGGAGGCTGTAGTACAGCAGCCTCCTTTCATATCTTTTTAACTTCAACATCAGGGGTGATGGATCAATATAATCGAACTCAATCCCAACCAAAAAGTAAAATGGCAATGTATAGCCGGGATATCTCATTAATAAATGTAGTTTTTTATTGCTGTGCCCGGCCTTAATGTTTGGTAAACTACGCAACATTTTTCCGTTATACCGGGCAAGAGATAAAATAGTGATTTTTATATTTTACTAAAAAATGATTAAAACATACGGGTGCATCCCAAATCATCGCTCTGGGTTGCCAACCTTTCATAGGCTCTAATTATTTAAAGGCCCTTTGCCAAGGTTGGCAACCCTTCAGGAATGGAGCGATAATTTGGGTTGCACCCAGGCATATTGCTTATGGAATAGTGTATTTCTAATTATTACGTGGAAAATGATCCCCAATGATATTCGGTACACGAGGGCGATGCAAGGATGCACCACATAGCTTCTTGGCCCGGACAAAAAAGATAAATTGCAAAATCCCGGTTATTTCGGGAAAACAAATGCTTTTAACTGCGAAAGGCAAGGAGTTCTGAAATACGAATCACTTTTTAGCCCTTGCGAGAAAATATTTTCTCCTGCTTTGCCCTGCATTTTTAATGTTACAATCGCAGCATTGGGGGTTATTGGGATATCTTTTTTTTAAAGGAGCCTGTAAATTCTTTAAGTCTTCTGAATTCATAGCTATGGTTTTTAAGGGTTGATTAATTTTTAATCAAAGCCCCTGTTGTGTGTATGCGCATATTCCCGCTGTGAGTTATAAAAATCAAGCAATCCTTCGTCCAAAAACTAAAGGGAATTGTTGCACACTTTTTTATTGATCGCATATAAGTTTTAGGACTGCCATGAATTTTGCTTAACGGATGCTTCATTTTCTGATATTACCATTTCCTGGTAGGATATATCATCAACATCCTCTTTCAAACTATCAATCTTGTCATTGATGGCATCTTTAAAATTATTTAATTTGTCACGCAGGTCATTTCCTGTACGGGAAAGCTTTCTTCTTGTTGCGGAACCTTTATCCGGCGCATATAAAACTCCTAAAATCGCACCAACAGCTACTCCTATAAATATTTTATTAACTGTGCTCATAATGATATTTTTTATATTAAACAATAATTGGGGTGAGAAAAATTTGCTCTTTTGAAAAAGCAATCATAACTGAATCGATTGAAATATTTTATGCCTAAATGAAATTGTTCAATTTAAATTGATATGAATATATTTAATGGTTATGGAAAAAATTATGCCAAACCATTCCCGTTTAAATACTAAAACTGATGAGGACAATTTTCTACATAATTGAAAGTTTTTCCGGGAAATTGGCATTTATCAAACTGATGCCACTATAGTCGTTTAAAAGAAACCTGCAATTTTTTTGATTAACCCGCTTACCAGTGTCATTCTAATGTAGTAGCGCTAAAGGTATCCCCCTGTTTAATATCTCCTGTTTCGAACCCCTTTTTAAACCAGTACATGCGTTGTGCCGAAGTACCATGTGTAAAGGATTCGGGAACTACATAACCCTGGTTTTCTTTTTGTAAACGGTCGTCTCCAATTGCATTTGCCGCATTCAGCGCTTCATTAATATCAGAAGGGTCAATGATATTGTTACCATCAACCGTCTTGATCTTTTGAGCATGATGGGCCCATACGCCTGCATAGAAATCCGCCTGTAGTTCCAATCGAACGGAATATTGATTGTATGCCGCTTTGCTTACCTGGCCGCGTAAATGCTGCATTTTGTCAGTGGTTCCCATTAAATTTTGAATATGATGCCCCACTTCATGAGATACTACATATGCCATAGCAAAATCGCCGGGTGCCTGAAAGCGGGTTTGTAATTCCTCGTAAAATGAAAGATAAATGTATAAATCCTTATCGGCCGGACAATAAAAAGGGCCGGAAGCAGCGCTGGCGTTACCACAGGCCGATTGCACCACATCGCGGAATAATACAAGTGTAGGGGCGGGATAATTTTTACCCATCTGTTTTAATAGTTCGCCCCACACATCTTCCGTATCCGCTAAAACTACTTTTACAAAACTTGCCCTCTGCGCATCCGCCGCTTCTTCCTGCGACGAAAGTTCTTTAGTTTGCATAGGAACCTGCAATTGGGTATTCCCATCCCCGCCACCCAATAGTAAATTGATCACTAATGCAATGATGCCAATAATGCCACCGCCTACAGCCAGTTTTCCACCTGACATACCTCTGCGGTCATCTACATTACTACTTTCTCTTCGTCCTTGCCATAACATATTTTATGTATTTAGTTCGCATTAATAAAATAGTAAAAAGCGTGCCTGAAATTGTGGGATATTTTTTCCCATCAATAGATTAATAAAGCGCTATCGCAATAAAATCCAATTTTTATATTTTAAACATATTAAAGAACAGAGAAGCGGACAATGATTTTAGCGGTCAAATTCCAAGATCGGAAAAGTATTTTTCTATTTTATACTCACCATCAAAAATTCCGCTGTTATCCGGATGCAGGAAAGGTATGTGGAAGACGACCAATTTTTTTCATTTTTCATAATGGCACCATTGCGTTCGGGTTAGTAAGCACGGTGCTGAAATATGAGCTATATTTCTTACTACCAGTAAACAGTACTTGAAAATATTTATTCAGAAAAAAAATAAAATTGTTGCTATCCCATCTAATTTGTTGTACCTTTTTGCTTTAAATTAATTTTATGAAACAATACCATATAATATCCCGCATAGCGATCTATTTGCTTGCCATTGTCTTATTTGTATTTGGGGTTTTTCATTTTTTATACCCCCGCGACCTTTTACTTTATTTGCCCGGATTTTTGCCTGGTGGAATAATATGGGTTTATTTTGTGGGCATCGCTTTTATATTGGTCGCAATTTCTTTTTTAACCAATAAAATGGTAAAGTTTGCAGGTTACTTGCTTGCGGTGATACTGATCATATTTATTTTAACCATCCATATACCTAATTACCTCCAGGCTGGTGATAAGGAAATGAAACAAATGGCATTGATAAATTTATTAAAGGATACCGCCATTGTTGGTTTTGCATTGCATATAGCTGCGGGGGCCCATCACCAGAAATTACACCTGGAAGACAGCGATTAGAGTGGCCAATACCAAGTTTTGTCTTCATTGTAAAAGTTTTAGGTTAATCATGGGTGTAAGCATCGGAGAGTTTACACATAATTACAATAATAAAATAATTCCCGTACCTCATGCCTTTTGCTAAACTGACCGGTTTGAATTACAAATCCGGTAAAACTCATATCATTTATATCCTTCCATCCGCAAAATGATTACTAAAAGAGAGTTCGTAAAAAAACACGGCTAACCAGTATTGACATAGTAAAAAAAATTTCTAATTTTATGAAAGTTCTTTTTATTACTTAAAACTTTTCCATATGAACTTACTTCAGCGAATAGAACATTGGGGTGACAGGCACCATCCAAAATGGCTTGATATTATTCGTATAACATTGGGTATTTTTCTTTGTTATAAAGGAATTGACTTTCTTCAAAACATGGGTGCACTAATGGGCCTTATGCCCATTAATGTGGAATTTGATTCTCTCATGTATATTGTGTTGGGGCATTATGTTGTATTTGCCCATATTGTAGGTGGCATATTAATAACTATTGGATTGTTTACCCGTTTTGCCTGCCTTATCCAGATACCAATTTTACTGACGGCCGTAATCCTCGTTAATACAAAAGGGGATATAATGAGGCCATATTCAGAATTGTTTCTTTCCATTATAGTATTGTTTTTACTTATTTACTTTCTGATTGTTGGTAATGGCCCATGGTCTTATAAAATAGCCGAAGAGGAGAAAAAAAGGAACAGTGATCCAACACAACGTAAGTAAATATTTAAATAGCCTGCCGGCAAGGTTGGTGTTCAATATCTTCCCAATATTCTTCCCCCATACGTATATGTTGAATGATAGGATAATATTAAGAATAGCATCATAATATTACAGAATACGGATGCCGTATTATATCCGGGGATATAATTTGCCAGGGCGCTTCCTATGATCAATTCAAAGTTAAAAATGAAAATACAATATTGCTCCGATCTGCACCTGGGGTTTCCTGAAAATAAAAACTACATTAACAAACATCCGCTACAGCCTGTAGGAGAAATTTTACTGTTGGCCGGTGATATACTTCCTTTCGCATTGAACCACCGCCATTATGTTTTTTTTGGTTTTGTCGCTGACAATTTTGATGCCGTGTATTGGATACCCGGTAATCATGAATATTATGGATACGATATTGGAAAAATAAACAACCCGCTTTTTGAAAAAATACGCGACAATGTTTTTTTAGTTTCTTTTCCATATCCGATAGGTCCTCCACAAGGGTTGCTGTAATAGAAAAAATTAATTAGTACGCATTATTTCGATGAACCAAAATAAATTATACCAATTGAAATTTCATTGCAGGCAATTCGTGAAGGCTGTAACCCCAATTGGCGGAACCGCAAAGCCATTGTGGTGTAAGCCAGTCCGGCTGGCCATACAGGCGGATATTTGGTAAATGCGGGTAGCAAACTTATTGAACTATAAATGAAGGTATATCGGTATTACCCTTCTATTTCATTATTTTTATTGTATGCTACCATTTACTTTACAGCAACCCGCAGGTAATACTGATATCTATTTGCTGGATCAAATAATAAAAGAAAGGTATGGCGAAAACGATATTGTGTTAGATGCCGGTTGTGGTATGGGCAGAAACCTCCATTGGTTTTTAATAAATCATATCGCCTGTTATGGTATTGATATGGATGTTCAGGCTATTGGTCAATTAAAGCTTCAAAACCCTTTTTTGCCGGAGCATCGTTTACAAGTTTGTTTGGTAGAAAGTATGCCGTTTGCCGACGGTTTTTTTGATCATGTAATAAGCAGTGCCGTTTTGCATTTTGCAAATGGCCATGAGCAGTTCAATACGATGTTAACTGAAATGGTAAGGGTATTAAAACCAGGGGGAACCTTGTTTATCAGAATGACTTCCGATATAGGCATAGAAAATACGATCGTTTCAATCGCTAATGGGGTGTATTTAATTCCTGACGGCTCTACCCGCTTCCTGTTAACGAGGGCATTGCTGGCAAAATTATTGACGGGACACCACTTAACGCTGATTGAACCTTTGAAAACAGTAAACGTGGACGATATCCGCTGCATGACAACAATGGTGATGAAAAAGGATGGTAATAACCATGTACAATTGAAATAATACTGATCAGCGCTCATCCAATATTTTGGAAACTTTTTTTATACTTTTATTTACTCAATTATTACAATGAACAGAATTAAACCGGATTTGGATATCATATTGGAAGTGTTGAAGGAAACGCTTGTATCGTACCCGACATCTAAATTTATAGAAAGCCTGCTGTACCAGTACCAGGAAAGGGGAAGCCTTAGCAAAAAACAACTCGAAGGTTTGTATAATAAGGCTGCAAATGTAAATTCAATTGCGCCAGGTAAATTAGCAACCCTGCAAGCCATTCTATTAAAAATGCCTAACCGCTATAAATCTCCCGTACCTGCGTTAGCTCCTTTGGTTATAAAAGATACTTTGCTGGAAAAACAAATGACCGATATTTTGATAAAATACCCGCAACACAAAAGAGTTCTTTTTATTAAATTAAAGCTTGATAATAATGAAACGGTTTCATCTATTGAAAAATCGGAAATAGGGCGGTTTCATAAATTGCTTATTAAATAGCACTGATGAATGCTTTTTCTTTTAGCGTTTATAACGTAATTAGTGAATTGTTTTAATGCTTTTGTAATTTAAAAGGGGCAAAAAAAAATAGTTAAACCTGGTTGAACCCTTTGCAAAAAAAACTCCTGACATGATAGATAATAAAATAATCCTTTCATTTACCTTAAAGCTGGTAATTAACCTGTTCGTTTTATTGGTAGCTAATCAGTCTTTTGGACAAGTGTTGGGCTGCCGGGATCCATTGGCTAATAATTACAACCCTGCAGCTACAGTAAACGATGGAAGCTGTACTTACGACATTACAACCTACAATCCACCCATAAAAGTAGATCCGATAAGTGATACCCTCAATGAAAGCAGTGGGTTGCAAATGGCAGGCAATTTTTTGTGGAGTTTTAATGATGGAGGAGGGGCCGCCGCCATTTATAGAATGGACACAATAAGAAAAGAGTTGCTACAAACAGTTAACCTGGCCGGCACTACAAATATTGACTGGGAAGACATTGCTTTTGATGGCACTTACTTTTATATAGGTGATTTTGGCAACAATGCAAATGGTGCAAGATCAGATTTGAAAATTTACAAATTCCCTTTAAGCGCCATACCGGATTATGTTAGTAATACCGTTGCAACTATCCCCGCCGGACAAATAGCGGTTATTAATTTTTGGTACAGTGACCAGCCACAACCGCTAACGCCAACGGGTAATAATAATACAAAATTTGACTGTGAAGCAATGATAGTTGACGGTGGAAAAATTCACCTGTTTACAAAAAACTGGATTGATCTGAATACTACGCATTATGTTATTAATGGCCTTAATGCCGGTACTTATATAGCAGCTCCCCTGGAAACACTTGCCACAAATTACGTTGTAACGGCGGCGGACAAAGCGTATGGCCAAAAAATAGTGGCTCTTCTGGGATATGATAAAACTATACCATACAATCATTATATGCATTTGCTTACCAACTTCGATGGGGATAGATATTTTAACGGTAACAAAAGGCGGATTGATTTGCCGGACGTTTCAGTAATGGGCCAGGCCGAAGGGATATGTTTTAGGACTGGTACGTATGGATATATCAGTAATGAAAAAGTTGCTCCATTAGCAGTTAACCAAAAACTACGATCTTTTAGTATCAGCAACTTTGTTTCTAATGTAGCATCATCCTATATCTTTATTGGCGATGGCAATTGGAATGTGGCTTCTAACTGGAGCAATAATATTGTACCGCCTGCTACAGTTATTTCCGGTAGTGAAATTATTATTGATCCTGCACCCGGCGGACAATGTGTGTTAAATATTTCCTACACGGTTTCGTCCGGCGCATTGCTTACGGTAAATACGGCAAAGAATTTTGTAATACAGGGCAACCTTACAGTGCAATAATTAATGATGCCAGTTTCGGCACCCCTGGCCCCTTACTGTAAATAATAGTTATCTCCGCATATTACAAGTGCTGCCATTCATTCAGATGTATCTTGAATGGGACAGGGATGCACCTATAAGCTGAAGCTTATGTTTCGAAAACTTCTATGGGGAAAGGCCCCCAATGGTATGCGGTACGAGAATACCCAAATTAACGCCAGCTATTCCACGCAACGGATAAAAACGTGAATAAGTTTTTTTGTCCAGGCTGTTACGCAATGGGCATCATTGTTGTGTCACTCACTTCTACCGCATACCATTGGGTATCTTTAATTGCGTTTTAATGAGCGAAACAGCAGGTGGGATTTATTTGGGTACTCTTGAATTTAATACCGTTGAGCCACTTTAATTGCGTTTTAAATTAAAAATTCGACTATTTTATTTGGTTATCGAACAAAACAAAACCCGCTAACTTACCCGTTGTGCAATATAATATTTCGATACTTACTACTTGGGTAAAGATCCCCAATGGTATTCAGTACAAGAGTACCCAAATAAACCGGGGCTGATATTTCGCTAATTATCCCGATGCATCGGGAGATAAAATTTACAGGTCATTTATTTTCAAAGGGCGAACTGTTTTTTAAAGGGAGGCATAATTTGAAGGCCCTATTTTGCCCCCGGTCCTCCCGATGAACCGGGACAGGCTTTCCCGAAAAATGCCGAAAGGTCGGCACAGGCCGGAATGTTCCAAAAGGGGAGGCCTTCTACCAGTTCATAAACTGCGCCTGATGAACCGCTCAACATAACACAATTAAAGTTGCCCAATGGTATTCAGTACACGAGGGCGACGCAACGATGCCTAATTGAAATTCTTCAGCCCGGACAACAAAATTAATATGCATGTATAGCTGCCAACATAAGCGCTTAATTGAATACTTCGGCCCCGCTCAGTACTTCTTCCGGAACAATAAAAAAGCTACCTGAAAAGTCAGGTAGCTTATAATTTAAATGGGAACAGGATATAAGAAGGTACGGATCAGTATGACTAACTGAATAAACCGCCCTTTTTTAATGAACGTGTTCCTTCGCCAATCTTAAATCCATTTTGATAAATTTGAATGATATAATTTCCCTGTTGGAAATTAGCGCCTGGGTTAAAGGCGAATTCAACATTCTTCTTTTTAGCTGTTTGTACATCAACTGGTACTTTCGCTGTAAATGATTTATCACCTTCTTCACGCGTTGTGAATGTGCCTGAACCTAATGTTTCAGCAGATAATGGCTTACCATCAGGGCCAATCACTAATACATAAACATCAGTCATGCCAGGCTGTGCGATACGGTTATCAACATCAAAACTAACAACTAATTTGTCCACGCGTTTTGCAACGGAAGATACTTTTTCCTTACCGTTATTTTTTACGTTGATTGGGGTAATTACAATGTTATAAGCGTTCAAAGTAGAAGCTACGTCCACTTTCTTTTCAAGATCTTCCTTTACAACCGTAGTAGCGGTAAGGTCTGTAGTTAATTTTTCTTTTTCCTGGGTTAATACTACTTTATCATTAGATAAACCCTGATTTTCCTGTGTTAAACGTGCAACTTCCACTTGCATGCTTTCTATCTGTCCGTTTAAAGATGCAATGAGCGTTTTTGCCCTTGATAATTCCGCAGCAGTTGCATTTCTCTTATTTAAGATACTGCGTATTTCTGATTTTACTTTAGCGATCTCACCATTTTTCGCTGTTAACTTACCTTCCAAACCTTTATTAGCGCCTGACATGGAATCAAGCCTGGCAAGTGATGCATCAAAGCTTTTTTGTACACTGCTTTTTTCTTCACTTACTGTAGCAATTTGGGTTTCCTGCTGGTGAATAACTTCAACCGTTTTGTTTTTATCAACTATTAAATATCCACCCATACCTATGATACCGGCTGCTAAAATGCCAATTACCGCATTTTTATAATTATTACGGGCCGGTACATTTTGTGGGTCAGTTTTTGGAAAATTATCTGTAGTATTCATGATATTAAGTTTTAGATGTGTTGTTTAAATAATAAATTTTTTGGCGCCCTCCACCAGGATTTCCAAAACCGTGCCATAAATCCTATTTCTTGAATATTGAATATATTTCGAGCCTTTAAAAACCATCGCCCTATCCTGTTTATATATGGAAATGTGGGAAAAAAATAAAAAAGCCAAATGGCCATGCAGTTACTAATAATAGGTTTATACCATTATTAACCGCTGCCAATTGGAGTTTTTAGAACTGAATGAATAAAAAATAAAAAAAAATACTGCTAAATAAATTAACATTTGGCAAAAACTACGAAAGCTTAATTTAAAACCAACCCTTTAAATGCCCCCATTGAATAAAAGGTAATATAAATGCCAACAAATAGATTGTAATAAAAATAATTTTTTGGCTCCGTGTTAAATCATATTGATAAGACGGCGTCAGAATTTTTTCCATATACCTTATCAGTTCGCCTTCCCTTATGGAATACTCTCCGGGTGAAAATCTCCTGCTCAATAAACTGCTTTGTGTAACCAGCACATCTCTTATTTGCGCATAGTGTTCATCAGTAAGATCATCATAACCGCAATCGTAAGGGATGTTTTTTTCATCAAGCGCTTTGCGAACCTTATACGTTAGATGAATGGATACAATACGCATAAATATAAACCAGGCGATAACAATTAATATCCAGGATTGAAATGCGTACAATGAGTAAAGCGAAACTACCAGCGAAAAGAAAAGAAAGATGATTTGAATAATTTGATTGCCGCTGAAAAACAGTGTTTCAATAAACTGGCCACCATCCAGCGGGCTGACTGGTATTAAATTAAACACGTTCAATAATAAAAAAGCAAGGGCGGCCAAATAATAATATTCATTGAAATTTTGTTGGTATAAAAACATAAGCGCCATTCCAATGATGATACCCGGCACAGGGCCGGCAAGCAGCATGATGATTCTTTTATTTTTTGAAAAATGTGTGGCTTCCCCCGAAACAAATGCACCCATAAACGGAACAAATGTCATATTGATCCCT
This sequence comes from Ferruginibacter sp., assembly GCA_031416575.1. Taxonomy (GTDB): domain Bacteria; phylum Bacteroidota; class Bacteroidia; order Chitinophagales; family Chitinophagaceae; genus Ferruginibacter. The sequence goes on along the minus strand of JANOTW010000049.1, from coordinate 4,187 downwards.
TTGTAACCAAATATTTTCATTGCGATAAAATGCCCCGACTCATGTATAAATATCACGCTCACTAATAACAACACTGCACTCCAGCTTTTAAATATCCAGTAATCAACCGCTATAAAAAGCACAAGGCTAAGGATGGTTCTTAATATGGATGAAGATGCGGTTTGATGAATTGGTTTCGGTTCTGTTAACTTGTCTCTATTTTCAGCATCCATTAAGATAAAAGATTGTTTGATACAAATATATTGTATCTAATTACGATCGCCTAAACCAGTAGCGGTGGAAGTTTTTTATTTTTCTCCATACTGGCCTGCCTACTCTAATTCTTCGGCCAATAAACATTCTTCGTACGATGAAAAGATATTTATTATTTTTCAACGGCTGCATACCCGTACTAAATACCAGGGTTCGGGGATAGGGCTATCGCATTGCAAAAAAACAGTTGAATTACACCATTGAAAGATTTGGGTGAAATCCTCCCCCGGTGAAGGGAGCACATTTTAATTTGTCCTGTTAATTGATAAAGACTTGCTGATAAGCCAGGCCGGTACTTAAAATAAAACAGACCTGTTATGAAACAAATAAAATTAAATTGCATCCTGTTGATTGATGATGATGAAGCAACCAGTTTTATAAGTAATATGTTGCTGGGGGAAGCCAATTGCACACGCCATATACAAATAGCCGAAAGCGGGCGAAAAGCACTGGAGTATCTTTCCAAATCAGGTCATTGCGGTAATGAAAAGACAGTTTTAGCTTACCCTGAACTTATATTTCTGGATATCAATATGCCGGCTATGAGTGGTTGGGAATTTTTGGGGGAATACAAGGAATTGAAAAACGGGCGGCATCCTGAAACAGTTATCATTGTGCTTACCTCATCCATCAATCCTGGTGATAAATTAAAAGCTGAAAATATTCCGCTGGTTGCCGGCTTTATGAATAAACCTTTAACAAGTACCATGATTGAAAGTTTAATAAAAAAATATTTTTGCAATGGTCAGGTTTCAAAATAGCCGCTTGCATGAAAATAGCATGTAATTTCATTATACCAATTATAGAATAAGATTTCAGATTATGATTAATAAATTATTAGCGCATCAGGTACAAAAGCATTTGGGAGATACAGCAAATCTGCCCGAAGCGTTTGTAACTTTTATAGAGTCCATCAGTGTATCATATGACAGGTATGATGATAAAATAAAATCGCTTGAAAGTAGTGTTGAAGGCTGCGCCAGTGAGCTGAGCGCATTAAATGAAAAATTACTAAACGAAACCGCAGGGCTTAAAAATGCGAATGATGAACTCAGCAGGATATTTAACCAGGTAAACGAAGGGTTTTTCTCAAAAGATATAAGTACGGACAGGTATATCCAAATGTCTGTTGGATGTGAAAAAATATATGGCTATAGCATCACTGATTTTTATGCCAATAGCCTGCTTTGGTTGCAGGTTATCCATCCCGATGACCGGGTCCTCATTGAAAAAGAGCAGGAGCAATTAATCAAAGGCATGCAAACAAAAAGCGCTTACCGCATTATTCATAAAGATTCTACAACAAGGTGGATTGAAGTAAAAGCGGTACCGGTTATTGAAGAAGGGCGGCCCACCAGGGTAGAAGGCGTGGTGAATGATATAACGGAAAGGAAAAACGCTGAGATATTATTGAAAGATAGTGAATTGAAATACCGTTCTTTTTTTGAGAATGCTATGGATGGTATATTGCTAAGCAAACCCAATAGTGTCATCCTGGAAGCCAATCCCGCCGCCTGTGAAATATTCAGGCTCACGGAAAAAGAAATTTGTGGATATAGCAATTCCGAGCTGATCGCTTTAGGGGGATCAGGCCTGGTAAACCTGCAGGAAGTACGCAGCCGCACCGGAAAGTTCAGGGGCGAGGTAAATTTTGTTCGCCCCGATGGAACAAAATTAGTGGTTGAACTCGCTTCCGGTTTATTTAAAGGCGCGAACGGGGAAGACAGGTCCTTTATTATAGTGAAGGATATTACAGACAGGAAAAAAGCGGAGGCCGCGATGGTGGTGAATGAACGCCAGCTCAACCTAATCTATAATACCGTGAATGATAGCATTTTCATGTTAACTATTGAAGAAGGGAACAGGTTTAAATTTGTTTCGGTTAACCATACATTTTTAAAAACCACCGGCAAGGAAAAAGAACAGATGATCGGCAAATATGTGGAGGAAGTGATTCCATCTCCATTACTTGAGCTGGCGCTGGAAAAATACCAGGAAGCTATAACCTGCAAAAAAACAATTAGCTGGGAAGAGCAAACAGATTTTCCATCCGGTATAAAAACCGGCATTGCAAGTATCACCCCGATATTGGATGATAGCGGTAATTGTATCATGATCATCGGTTCCGTACATGATATTTCCGAAAGGAAAAAAGCGGAAGAAGAAATAAAAAGATCAGACCAAAATTTTCAATCTTTAGTAAATACAGTTGATGGAATTGTTTGGGAAGCGGATGCCGCTACTTTTCAGTTTTCATTTGTAAGCAAGCGGGCCGAAGTATTGCTGGGCTATCCCTTATCTGCATGGATCGAAAGCCCCGGTTTTTGGAAAGATCATATACATCCCGAAGACAGGGATTCGACGGTATCATATTGCATACAATGCACCAGCGAAAAAATATCTCACGAATTTGAATACAGGATGATAGCTGCTGATGGTAAAATAGTTTGGTTGCAGGATTTTGTTTCTGTAATTATTAATGAAGACCTAACCTGTTATTTACGGGGCATCATGGTGGATATTACAGCCAGGAAGCAGGCGGAAGCGGAATTACATAAAAGCGAAGAGCGATATAGGCAGATAGTAGAAACTACGCAGGAAGGCATCTGGATGATTGATGAAAATAACAACACGGCTTTCGTCAATAAAAAAATGTGTGAAATAATTGAATATTTACCAGCCGAAATTGTGGGAAAAAGTATTCATTGCTTTATGAATGAAAAGTCAAATACAATAATTGCACAACAGATTAAGAGAAGAAAGCAGGGAATAAATGAAACCTTTTATTTCAAATTTATTGCAAAAAGTGGCAGTGTTGTTTGGACTAGTTTATCTACTAACGCCATCTTTGATGATGCCGGAATATATAAAGGTACTTTGGCAATGGTAACTGATATTACCAAACGTAAACATAATGAGGAATTACTCCAGAAATCCGAAGCCAATCTTGATCTGAAAAATAAAGAGCTCGAAAGAAAAAACAAGGAGTTGGAGCAGTTTGCCTATGTAGCTTCGCATGATTTGCAGGAACCACTTCGTACCGCCTCCGGTTTTGTGCAATTGCTACAGCAGCAATACCAGGGCAAGCTGGATGAAAAGGCTGACAAATACCTCAGGTTCATTGTCGAATCCTCAGACAGGATGAAAATACTCATAAATGATTTGCTCGATTATTCGAGGATCGGAAGTAAGCTTGAAATGAAACAGGTTGACTGCAATAAAGTAATGAAAGATGTTATCGCTGATCTCGATAAAGCGATCACGGATTCCAGCGCAATCATCATTGCCGGTGACCTGCCTGTTATCAGCGGTTATCCTACAGAGATAAAACAGTTATTTCAGAACCTTATCATCAATGCCATAAAATTCAGGAAACCGGATACAGTGCCACAAATAAAAATTTTAGCCAATAAAACAAGTGGCCACTGGCATTTTTCATTTGCTGATAACGGCATTGGCATTGATAAAAAACATAACGAAAGGATCTTTATTATTTTTCAGCGGCTGCATACCCGCTCGGAATACCAGGGCTCAGGAATTGGTTTATCTCATTGTAAAAAAATAGTGGAATTGCACCATGGAAGGATCTGGGTAGATTCAGGGCCAGGCGAAGGAAGTGTTTTTCATTTTACTATTCATGAAAAAGATGGGCTGTAAAGAAACAAGTAGATTATCGCACTTAACCACCTGCCTTTCCACCCACCCCGGAGCAAAAGAAAATTAAAACCGGAAAGGCATTTTCACTCAACAGGGATCCTGCTTTTGTTACTAATGAACTGCGGGACTCCTTGTCTTTCGCAGTTTAAAGTCACTGCTTTTTATCTTTTTTGTCCAGGCTGAAGTATTTCATGGCATTCCCGAAAAAAATCGGGATTTCGCAATACGGTTTTTTGTCCAAACTATATTTCATTTCTCAACATCGTTGCATCGCCCTC
>JANOTW010000048.1:0-3127 GCA_031416575.1 Ferruginibacter sp. | reverse complement strand
GACCATCATCTTTGATTTGGCCCGCTGCAATGTTTCCTTCTCTTTCTTTTAAAATACAAGTTCTTTGCCAGCAATGATTAATTCTGCTACCCGCTTTTCTTTCTCATCGTTTTGAAAGGCAAGTTCTTTTTTAGCAATGATTAAATCATCCGATTTTTTTTTATCCATATCCTGTTTCTACAAAGTTGTTTATAAAACAGTTTCAAACCGCAATGCTTTCTTTGATAAACTGTTTCAACTCTGTTGGCATTACATTTATGATATCATTCATTTCTCCTTCTGAAACAAAATACTTCAATGCCTTAAATACGGAGGCAACAGCAACCCCCGCTTTTGAATTTTTACCAAAATCATACGCTGCCAGCCCACCATCTTCCTGCGTCACTTCATCCAGGAAATCATTTATATGGCTGATGCGGTTAAAGGCTTTATTAAACCTCCAGCCATCCACATAAACACCTTTCAGCGACACAGGCAACTGTGCCAGCAACTGAAATGATTCTTCATGGCCCAGCCGGTTTCGTAATGCATGGAACACCGCACGGATAATCCTGCCTGCTTTATCCAGCGGTACTTCCAGCTCTTCAGCTACCAGGCGGACAAACTCATTTCCTTTAACCGCGTTTTTTTCAAAATCAAGTGACATGAAATTTTATTTTTTAGATTTTGAACCAGCCGATTGTTCAATTTCAAAACTAAGTTTGGCGGTAATGCGGTACTCAACAATTTTATTGTTTTTCACTACTGCACTGTGATCCTGTATGTACAGGGAACGAATATGCTTTAGTGTTTGTGATGCTTCATTCACAGCCTGCTGTGCAGCATCTTCCCAACTTTTTGTGGAACTGCTCATCAATTCCAATACTTTTAGGATAGCCATAATTTTAAATTTTATATTATTACAAAATACTTCTGCTACGTTTCTTTATACTTCCAGCTATTTTCATAGTAAGCATTATTATTTCTGAAAACAGTATATTTAAATGACTCAATACTGGTGTGTGCATATACTTTTATAGGATTAGGTACATTATTCGCAAATCCCTGCGGTATTTACTTTCTCTTTTAAATTCGTTGCATTTGCCTCCCTCCCGATGGCAATCGGGACGTAACTCCTGCAACGCCGCTGCTTTTGCTTCTTTCAAAAAATATGCTTCGCATTTTTTGAATACCGACTACGTCGGTACCGAACCAAAAGATGCGGCTTATGCAGTTACTGATTTCAATTCGAGCCAAAATTCATATATCAAAATGATACTGGTAGCAGCTTTGCGAATAAAACACCTAATCCTATACTTTTAATGTACCGCCAGTTCTTCTACTTTGGCAAATGCCTTTTCGATTTAGATTATTTCTATTTTCAGCAAAAGCAGGATTTCCTGCGCAATTTTCTTAAGTAAATCTTTCTACTTTTTCTTTCACACTCTGCTCAATATCCACTTTCAAGTCATTGAACTTTTCTTTGCCTTTGCGAAAATTGTATTGTACATCATCAACAACCTTCCTTCCCTGCTCCTTGATTTTTCTTCTTGTTTCGCTGCCTTTATCCGGGGAAAACAGTAACCCTATTATGGCACCGGCAGCGGCTCCGGCGGCAATTGCTGTCAGTATTTTACCTGTATTATTCATAAAAAAAGTTTTTATTTTTAACTAATGATTGCAAGATAATATCAAGCCACTTATATAAGAATGACAGCCCTCATCATTTATGATGACGCCTGTCAGAGTAGCTAAAAGATCTACTTCATCCTCAATAAACACCTGTGATTAACTGCTTCAAAACTATTGTTCAACTCAGCAAAGAAAGACTTTCAAACCAGGTTTAAGCAATAGTTATTTCGACGCAGCATTTTAGTTATTTTCTTTCCGCTTTTGTTTTTCCTGTTTTCTGAAATAACCCCGTAATAAGAAATTATGCTTTAATGCCTCCATATTCTGGTTAAAGCCATCGGTGCCCTTCTGAATATTATCAAGGCTTGTATTTAATTTTATTACCATCATTGAATCTTTAAGCAAAGCATTTACAGTTCCCCTTCCGGTGTTTACATCCTGCCGGATGCCTGCAACGACTTTGTTTATTTCACCGGCTAATGAATCAGCTTCTTCTCCAACAGTCTTTATTTTCAGAATAGCTTCATTCAGGTCCTTCGCGAAAGAAGTATCTGTTAAGAGCGCACCCACTGAACCCTTGCCATTTTTTACATCCATTACAATGGCATTCAGGTTATATACCATATTGCCGGCTTTGCCGGTTGCAGAACGTATATTGGCAACAGAATTTCTCAAATCCTGCGGTATTGATTCATCATTTAGCAAGGCCCACAAAGCGCTGCTGCTGTTAATACGTTGTACCGTGGTTTTTAAATCTGCTGCAATAACGGCTACATCATTAGTGGTTTTGTAGAGTGTTTGCAGCATCTCATCTGTAGCTACCGCTTTTTGCGACACCAGTATATCGCCTTCGGCTGCAAGTTCCCCGGGCTGCCGGGCCGGTACAATATTTACAACTTTATTACCCACCAGCCCATCAGTACCTATCGAGACGACAGCGTTTTTCCGGATGATATTCAGCATTTGTTTTTCAATAACCATCGTTACCTCAATAACCGTATCAGTCAGGATTTTTATTTTTTTTACCGTGCCCGCCTGGATGCCTGAAAAACGTACATTGTTGCCCGGAATAAGTCCCTGCACATTTTCAAATCTTACTTTCAGCACATAAGTAGATCCGAATAAATTTCTATTCTTCCCAATCATATACAGCAAAAGAACCAGGACTATTAAACCTCCCAAAACAAATGCGCCCAATTTTACACTATTAATAATCCGTTTTGCCATAAGTATAGTTATTCAAAAAATTGTTTCACTTTAGGGTCTGTGTTTTGTTTTAATTGCCCGTACTTACCACTGGCGTAGCATCTGCCATCTAAGAGAATCACGACCCTGTCGCTAGCCATGCTTACACAGTTCATATCATGCGAAATAATAAGCGAGGTGGTGTTGTATTTTACCTGTATATGTTTCATCAGTTCAATAATTTCTTTTCCGGTCATCGGGTCAAGTCCTGTTGTCGGTTCATCGTATAAAATAATCTCCGGTTTTAAAATTAATGTACGGGCAAGTGCAA
>JANOTW010000047.1:0-11561 GCA_031416575.1 Ferruginibacter sp. | reverse complement strand
GTTTTTTTTTAACTTGCTGTTGAAATTGCAATTTGTAGACATTGTAAAATGTGTTTAGAACTACAAGTTGCTTTTTCTTTTAAATCAATACCACATTGACTTTTCCACCAATGTGCATAACCCTTAACTTGACGCCAATGCCGCATAGCGGGGCAGGCCATGAAAAACAATCGCAGGTGCATAAATTGTATTTCTTATCTTCACGATATTAAACGTAAACTTATTACACCATGAAGTATTCATTGATACTATTAGCATTTTTTCTGATGTCTGCGGGTTTAAATCTTTTACCCTTTAAAAATTTATTCAATGGTAAAGACCTTACAGGCTGGACGATACACGGTACCGAAAAATGGTATGTAGAAAATGGTGAATTGGTTTGCGAAAGCGGGCCTGATAAAAAATATGGGTATCTCTCTACCAATAAAGCCTATAAAAATTTTATACTTACACTTGATTTTAAGCTGGAGGCTAATGGTAATAGTGGCGTTTTTATCCGCTCCGGAATAGAAGGGACAAAGATTAGTGGGTGGCAGGTGGAAGTAGCGCCGCCAGATCATCATACCGGGGGCATTTATGAATCGTATGGACGGGAATGGCTTATTCAGCCAAAGCCGGATGATGAAAAAATGTTAAAAGCAACGGACTGGAACGAGATGCGTATCCAGGCGAAGGATGATGAAGTAACCACCTGGCTAAACGGTAAACAGATGGTTTATTTAAAAGACCAAAAGATTGGAGAAGGTAAAGGTTTTATCGCCCTTCAAATTCATGATGGGGGCGGTATAAAAGTCAGGTGGAAGAATATCCGTATTAAACAACTGAAGTAAATGGAATGGGCCATTTTAACCCATACATATTTTATAACTTAAATTGCCTGCATGAAAAATTACAATGAATCATCCCGTAGAAAATTTTTAAGGTCCCTTGCCACATCAGCGGCTGCGGTTACCGTAGGATCGAATGTATTTGCCACTGAAACCAAGGCAAGGTATTTTGAACAGCTTAAAAGAAACGGGGTTAGCGCCAATGACAATATAAACATCGCCTTGATTGGGGCGGGTGGTATGGGTACACAGGATACACTTACAGCCCTTAAGGTTCCAGGGGTTAAGCTGGTTGCCATTTGTGATTTGTATAATGGCCGTTTAGAAGAAGGCAAAAAAAAGTGGGGAGCCGGTCTTTTTACAACCCGCAGTTACAAAGAAATTTTAAACCGCAAAGATGTTGATGCAGTCATTATCGGGACACCGGATCATTGGCACCAGCAGATCTCCATTGATTCGATGAAAGCGGGTAAGCATGTTTACTGCGAAAAGCCAATGGTTCATGGTATTTCAGAAGGCCCTGCGGTTATTAAAGCACAAATGGAAACGGGGAAGATTTTCCAGGTTGGCAGCCAGGGGGTTTCTTCTTTGGGTAATGAAAAGGCCAAACAATTATTGAAAGATGGCGCCATCGGGGAGTTAAATTATGCAGAAGGATTTTGGGCAAGGCATTCACCAACGGGGGCATGGCAATATCCTATTCCTGCGGATGCATCCCCCGCCAATGTTGACTGGGAAACCTTTATCAGCAATACTTCCAAACGCCCTTTTGATGCTACACGTTTTTTCAGGTGGAGAAATTATCAGGATTATGGAACAGGTATGGCAGGTGACCTGTTTGTACATCTTTTTTCCAGTTTGCATTTTATCACCAACTCTTTTGGGCCTAATAAAATTTATTCGGCAGGTGGTTTAAGGTACTGGAAAGACGGACGGGAGGTGCCGGATGTATTATTGGGAACCTTTGATTATCCTCAATCCCAGGCCCACCCCGCTTTCAATTTATCTTTGAGATGTAATTTCGTGGATGGTACCAGTGGCACCACTTATTTAAAATTGGTTGGTAGTGAAGGCTCGATGGATGTTACCTGGGATAGCGTTACATTAAAAAGAAATAAAACCACTGAGTCAGACGATCCGTTTTATATTGAACAAATGAAAAAAGCGGGAACGCCTGTTTCGGATCGTAAAAGAATATTAGCTCCGCAAGAATATACCTTCGAAGCCGAGAAAGATTACCTTGGAGGCCCACATGATCATTTTGTAAACTTTTTCAATGCAATCAGGAATGGGGGAAAAGTTACTGAAGATGCCGTATTCGGATACAGGGCTGCAGCCCCGGCCCTATTGTGTAATGATAGTTATAACCAGGATACCGCTATTTTATGGAACCCCGAAAAAATGCAAATAGTAAAAAAATAAATCAATCATCATGAAAAAAAAATTATTAAAAAGTACAGGTATTTTATTGCTGGCAATAGGCCTGGGAGCATGTTCCGATTCCACCAGTAAAAAGACTGATGAAGCTGACGCTGTAAAGCCTGATTCAACTGTTAGTGTGGAAGCTGTAAAAGGAAATGCGGTTAGCCTCTTTGATGGTAAAAGCCTTAAAGGCTGGCATGGATTTAATAAAACCGGCGAGGTAAAAAACTGGACGATTGAAGACAGTGCGATGGTCTGCCTGGGCGCTGCCAAAGATGCCCACGGTGGCGATCTGGTTTCAGATAAAGAATATGAAAATTTCGACCTTAGCTGGCAATGGAAAATTACCAAAGGGGGTAATAGCGGAGTTATGTACCATGTAATAGAATCCCCAAAATATAAGTCACCTTATGAAACAGGGCCGGAATACCAAATGATTGATGATATTGATTTTCCCGATAAGTTGGAAGATTGGCAAAAATCCGGTTCAGACTATGCGATGAACCTTACAAATGATAAGAAAAAATTGATGCCGGTAGGGGAGTGGAATACAAGCAGGATCGTTTTCAACAAAGGCCATGTTGAACATTGGTTAAATGGTGAAAAAGTAATCGGGTTCCAGGCCTGGAGTGATGATTGGAACAAGAAAAAAAGGGAAGGGAAATGGAAGGATTATCCTGATTATGGTATCGCTAAAAAAGGAGGAATTGCTTTACAGGACCATGGCAACAAAGCATATTTTAAAAACATTGTAATTACCGAATTATAACCTTATTCAAAAAGCGATCATGCTTTTCTTTTTTTAACCAATATTTGGAACGCCTTATTTCGTAATAATAAATAGACTTTAATTCTCGACCTCACAGGTTTTCAAAAACTGTGAGGTCTTTTCAAATCACTCTAAATACAATGTGGGAAAATATCCTCAATTGTATGCGGTAGAAGTGAACCCCGCAGAAGCGAATATCGGTCAACTTTAAATTTTTGTAGAGCCGTAGGCCCGGGTTTATTTTGTAGGCCCGGATTTTAATCCGTTGTTGCTAAATGATATTTTATTGGAGTACCGCAGGCACGATTCATTTTATAGCTAAATCCTTATATGGCCCGATCCTACGGCCCTCAATTTAATCTGATATCTAAAATCTACGGATTAAAATCCGTTGCAACAATATCTACCGGGCCTTTGCCTCTGAAATTAACTGTCTGAAATTCTTAAGTTGACAGTCTACCCCGCTATTCGGGGGCTATGCGCAGCAGCGGAAACAATGTTGAGAAAAGATATAAAGCAGGTTCCATTAGAAATAAATGAACTGCGTTGCAAATGAAGGCTCCTAATAATACTTTTTAAAAATTTGAGTGGTACTAAAAACAATACTCGTTCTATAACCCCACTTTAAGCGAAGGAGCCAAAGTAGCCTCTTTTAATAACTCCCCGCTATCCAACGGGGCTGGGGGCAAGCTTCCCGCTGCGGAGGGCTGGTAGCTATGCCCTTACAGCTACCTTAAAAGCCAGGCTAAAATAGGAAAATGAATGACCTTTTTGGTCATTATTGGTAAACTTCCACTCCTGCCCATTAATCAATGGAGGTGTTTGATGGCTGCCTGCAGCTTCTCCCATTCCAATATAGGAATTTGGGCTTTCCAGTCGAAATCCGTAGGCTTTTCCTTTATTCAAATGCAGTCCGGAAATATTAAATGATTTCCATTTACCGGTATCAGTTCCGTTAAATTCTACACTTGCGGATCCTAAAACCGGCCCCCAGCTTTTTAACTGCGAGTCAAAAGTGTGAAGTGTCATTAAAACTTTACCAGGTGAAGTAACAATACTGGTTAACACTTCAATTGCCTCCAGATCCACTTCTGAAGGTGCAATAAAAGTTTGACCGCCTATAATATCCTTATTGTCAACCTTATTGTGACCAATCCAACTTGTAGTGTTATTGGTTAATTGTTCTACGACAGCTTTAATTGATGGATTTTTAGTGTTAGTAGTCATTGATGCAGATTTTAGATGAGAAATATGTGAGCGAAGCCCCAGCTATACAGAATAGTATGGTAATAACTCTCATTCAAGTCAAATATTGTGCTGAATGTTTAGTTTTTTTGTTAAAAAAAAGTAAGTTTTTTTGAATATAAAGACACAAATGAAACGGTTTCAAACAAATCAAAATACCCATTTACATCAATAAACCTTACCTTTAAAGCCGTTTAACTGATTATTTAAATCGGTCATTCAATCCCTGTATCTCCAAAAGGAATTTTAAAAATAGCAATATGTACACTTATATTTGGAACAAATACCTGCCGGTAATAAGAATTTTATTAAAAAAATCATCCTCGGGGGATCAACTGCTAAGTTTGAACCGTGACGATTTTGAAAGAGCCGGAACAGGAAGAAAGGCCGGTTATAAATTTAATATTGAATTTACGGAAGGTAAAGTAAGTAATGTAATAAGCGGTTCAGACCTGGCCAGTCATTTAGCGGCGGCCATGCTGGAAGATGCCGCTACCAAAGCGGTTTTACAGACCGGGCATTTCCAGATAATTTTAAATACAAAATTTCAGTTGACGATAAAAAATACAACACCACAGCCAATTGAAGCCGCCGCCGCAGTAGAAACGGTCAATGAATAATCCAATCAGCAATTTTTATTTTTTTAATTTAATCAGCAATCAGCATTTTGAAGTTTAAAGATTTTAGTTTCGACGAACGTTTACTGGAAGGAATAGAAGCATTCGGATACGATGAAGCAACCCCGGTGCAGGAGCAGGTAATCCCTTTAGTATTGGCCGGAAAAGATGTAATCGCATCCGCACAAACAGGAACCGGTAAAACAGCGGCTTTTTTACTCCCCCTCATCAACAATATAATTTCAACTCCTGTAAATCATCACAGCATTTCCGCATTGGTGATAGTTCCTACACGTGAACTGGCGATTCAAATTGCACAGCACATGGAAGGTCTTTCTTATTTTACCTCCGTAAGTTCCATCGCCGTGTATGGCGGAGGAGATGGCAATGCATTCGTGCAGGAAAAGAAAGCCTTAAGCGCAGGCGCTGATGTAGTGATATGTACACCTGGAAAAATGATAGCGCATATCAATATGGGTTATGTAAAATTCCAGAACCTGAAGCACCTCATTTTAGATGAAGCCGACCGTATGCTGGATATGGGGTTTTATGATGACATCATGCGTATTATTCACGCCTTACCCGCTAAAAGGCAAAACCTGTTGTTCTCTGCAACCATGCCGCACAAAATCAGGGAGCTGGCAAGAACAATTTTACACAAGCCCGAAGAGGTAAGTATTTCCATGAGTAAGCCCAATGATAAAATCACCCAGTTGGCTTATGTGGTTTATGATACCCAGAAAATTCCTTTGGTAAAATACATACTGCATCAAAAAGACTTTTCCTCCGTCCTTATATTTTGCAGCAGTAAGATCAGCGTAAAGCAATTAACGCGTGATTTGAAAAGAACAAACCTGCCCGTAGATGAAATACACAGTGACCTGGAGCAGGATAAAAGAGAAGAAGTGCTGATGCACTTTAAAAGCGGGCGCATACAAATTTTAGTAGCTACCGATATACTTAGCCGTGGTATAGATATAGATAACATTGGGTTGGTGTTAAATTACGATGTACCCCATGATGGTGAGGACTATGTACACCGCATTGGCCGCACTGCAAGAGCTGCCGCCGAAGGCACCGCCATCACATTTATAAGTGTAAAGGAGCAACGTAAGTTTGCCGTTATTGAAAGGCTTTTAGGTAAGCCGGTGCCCAAGGCTATAGTGCCAGAACAATTTGGTGAGGCGCCAGCTTATACTCCGGGCGCATCAAGGCCGGAAGGTGGACATAGAAATATGAAACGGCCTTCAAAATTTTCAGGAAGGGTATCAAGGTGATATCCGTAAGTAAATATTTTCTTCACCGGCACAGGCGCTAAAAATTCCATTCTATTTCCAAAACATACCTGCAAATAAACCATTGGCTTTAGCTTCATTCGTTCCTTTTTACCAATCATTTCTTTTGCGGCTAATGCCAAACTAAATGGCCAGCTTTGTAACCTCAATGATTTGCCGCCGCAGGCCAACCGTACATTGCGGCGGGTTAAAAAAACTTAGCCATATCATTCAGGTCAGGGTAAAAATCAGGGTTCTTTACTTTTCGCAGTTTAATGTACGTGCTTTTTTATTTTTTTTTGTCCGGGCATCAGAACCCTGAATGAACATCGTTGCATCGCCCTCTTGTACCAAATACCTATGGGCAACTTTAATTACGTTATGCACCGGAAAGCTAAAGCACACGCCTATGACTCATTCCAGCATCTAATAGCGGCAAATGAAAAAAGAAAACTGATTAACCGAACGTTTAATTGTTGTGCTGAAACAAGGAAAGTCTGACCGTCCGAATATTCATACGTTTTATTGCGAAGTGTCCGTGGAGACACATAGCCAACGCCCGGTACATACGCCTCAACCATGTGCGGGGGAGGGGCTTACAAATCTTGTTTCTTTTAGTAATGCCCGGCCCTGGAAACCTAACACAAACCTATTCCTCATTCCAGCGCCTATCAGCTATAGTCCTGCGTCTGGAGGAAGCAGGCATTCGGTGGCAAGTGTATAATCTTTATAACATAATTAAATTCAAAGCAGTAGTAACAAAGAAGACACAGGACGGAGTCCTGCGCCTGATGGAAGTGGTCTGCTGGTCATTTTAATGCTGAACTTGTGTGTTGGCTATGCCGAAGTTTTTGGCTGGTGCAGCGCATCAGGGGAGGCCGGGCTACCTATGCTGTCAATAGCAGCTGGCTGTAGATTACGGAATGATTTTTATTGAACAGGAAAGCTCCATAGAATTGTTGCAGTACAAAAGTGCGACGCCAGGGAAGTTAAATGGTAGTAATGTGGTCGGGTTAATAAGTCATCTGATCAAAAATCGTGGTAAGCGCTGTTGCGATGCGCAAGCTCAATTACATCAATTAATAATTCAGTTGAATAGACAGTATAGATTATTCTGTACGATCCGGCTCTCAATCTGTACGTGTCTTTATATCCTTTGATGTCCATAGCTCCGGGCGGAGTAGGATTTTGAGCAAGTGATTCAATTTTTTGACTAATGGAAGTATATATTTTGCCACTTAACTTTGAAAATAACGGCTTGCGCTTTTTGATAAAACAATTTTGTACAAGCTCATTTTGCTTTACGTTTTGGCTTTATTCCGTGCTTGGCGTCCAACCTTTTTTTAACTGCTTCCCATGGAATCCTTGGTTCATTTTTATTTTTTTCAATTGCCAAGCTGTCCAATAAGTCTTCGACCAGATGCCCCCACTTGCTAATACTTAAGGTTATATGAGTTGCTTTGCCGGTTGCGTTCTTCAATATTTTTACGCCAGATATATTTGCCATGCTTCAAAATTACAAAATCTGCCTTAGTAAGCACACCCCTTGCTTTTGCCAAATTCCAAAAAGAAAATTAAATGCGGCATTTGCTTTCACAGGCATCAATAGCGGTTTTCGTTGTTCGGCCATTGTAAATTACATCGTCCGTTAACAAAACCGTGTTGTACGATGCTTCCTCACTGTATTTTTTTGCCCTTCATCAGCGTGGCACCCATTTTCAGAAAACCCTTTTACAATTTGTGGGGCGTTTTTATTTATTCCATTCGAGTGGGTATAAACCAGTAATATGTGAAAGTTCTTTTTGTAATGTTTCTTGTCCAGTTTTACATCAACAACAAATTAGCAGTCTGAATGTAAAAACAAAACGGTGGCCTCCTTTTTTGGGGCCACCGTTTTGAGATTACGGAACTTATTATTCTCTTGCTGTTTTAATCAACTTGATCACTTTGCGCTGTTCGCCATGAGTAACCTCAGCAAAGTAACTGCCGGCAATATATTTACTGCCCAATTCAATTACCTGTCCGGCATAAACATTTTGTTTTACTTCCACTACCCTTCCTGATACATCAACCACCACAACAGTAATTTTCTGTTTTGTGTTACTGCTTTCAAATTTTAATTTAAAAGTTCTGTTGGTTGGATTCCCCATCACCTTTACTTCAAAAACTGAAGCAGAAGGTTTAGTGTTTAAAGCTCCGGTTTCCGCATTTGCCTTGGTGGCTACAGGGGTTAGGTTGGCAGAATTAATATTAATGTTTCCGCCAGATAGTACTTTTTGTACAGTTTTTGAAATAATCCAGTTGCTTGAATAAAGCAGGGTTCCTGTGCTGTTGAACAGTGTAATGCCAATTGAATCAGTATTGCCAGGTTCTCCTTTATCCGTCATGTCAACTCTCAAATCGAGATTGCCGCCTAAACTTATGGTGTTAACTGGATCTGTAATATCAGTTAAGTTGGCTTTGGATAAGAACTGTGCTTTACGAACGGAAGTGGTACCACCCACACCCAATGATGTCATTGCATTGGCTTTAATTTGGTAGATATGTGTAATACTGGCAACATTTCTGCGGAAGATAATATTTACACTGCCCTTCAAATTGGTACCTGTTTTATTATTCTTCACGTTCATTCCAAAATTTGTTTTTAAACCCGCTGTAGCTGCATAGCTGCCGCTTGATTGTGTAGGTATAATATATCCACCACCTGTTACAAACTCCCCGAGCGGTTTATATACTGTAAGCACCGTGTTATCATCCGAGTTCTTACGAACATAATAACCATCTGGTGTACCCACTTCAATACCTATAGTAAACTGCGCTGCATCGGCGGTACCAATGTTGAATGTATAAGATGCAGATACCGTTCCCACCGTAAAGTCAGCACTATTTACAAGTGCGGGTGTTAACCAACCGGAGAGATACGTATTATTGTCCCGGTTGATAAATCTTACACGGGCATTCCTTATATCACCGGCAAATGCATCATACGCAGCGTCGCCAACAGCGGCAGAAATATCAATCACTGATGCGTGTAAAACAACCGTAGCTATACTGGTGCTTACATTAGGTGTGGCCTGAAACATTAAACCTGTATAGCTAACCCTTGCATCCTCATCATTAATAGAGAATGCATCATTATCTATACCCGCTAAATAATTGCCGTCGCCTGCAAATGATGTTGCTACCGTGTAGGCTGCATCTGGGTTTTGGGTTAGAATAAGTGGTGTACTTGCCATACCCGAAGTATTGGTAACAGCCGATACTGTTTGAGAGCCAATAGTAAAGCTGATCGTTTTTCCGCTTACGCCATTGCCTGAAGCATCATCTTTCAAAGTTGCTGAAAGCGTTTGCCGATCGGAATACTGCTCCGTGTAATCACCCGTGTAGGTTAAGGTAACAGAACGTTTTTTTACAGTTACTGTGGCGCTACATTTAGCAACGTTTTCATTTACATCGGTTACGGTTAATTCTACAGAGTATGTACCTGCTGCCGTAAACTGAGTTTGAGACAAAGCCAATGTTTTTATGCCGCAGTTATCCGAGCTACCATTGTCAACCTGGCCTGTGGTTATAGTTGCCGTGTTATTTTGATCAAGATAAACTTCTACATTCCCGCATTTTGCCACAGGTAAAATATTATCTTTTACGGTTACCGTTGCAGTTACATTGGCCGAATTTCCGTGTATGTCATTTACCGTAAGCGTTACTACATTTTCGCCAACATCGGCACAGGTAAAGTTCATTTTTGAGAGGCTTACCGAGAGTACACTGCAATTATCTGTTGAACCATTGTTTACTGTATTAGGGCTAACACTTGCGGTGCCGTATGCATCCACATAAATGGTAACATTTTTTGCAATGGCCAACGGTACCTCCGTATCATTTACTGTTACACTAAAGCTTGCGTTAACGGTATGTAGGGCGGCATCAGTTACCGTATAGGTTACGATAGTTGTACCAATAGGGAACTGTGACCCATTTGCGGGACCGGCTGTTTGTGAAATACTGCTGCCTGTACAATTAACCAAAGTTGTTGGTGCTGTCCATGATACGGTTGCGCGGCACACTCCTGCATTATTGCTCACATTGATATTTAAGGGAAGGCCATTGATAACCGGAATAGTAGCCGGGTTTAGTGTTGGATCAGTATCATCACAATCAGTATTATTAGTGCTATACCCTACTGGTGCAGTTAATGAACATTGCAGTGCCGTTACAGTACTACCGTAACCATCTTCATCAGCATCTACATAATATTGAACAGGTGCATGAATGGCTGCATCATTATCATTACAATCTATGGTAAAGATTATTAATTCTGATAACAGCTTGTACTCAACTGGTCTTGTACATTGCCTGAGGCGGGTATTGTCGCTGGAGCCATCATTATCCGCATCTTTATACCAGGTAGTATTAGGGTTAAGAACAGCATTATCATCATTACAATCACCTATTAAAGCGGTTAACTCATTTGGCAATTTATAGTTGGCTGGCCTTAAGCATTGCACAATGTAATTGCCATTGCTAAATCTATCGTTATCAAAATCGGGGTACCAGCGTGTATTGGGATTTAGGTTTCGATTATTATCATCACAATCACCACCGGTAATTACTTGTGTTGATAGTTTAAAGCCGGATGGCTGGAAGCAACTGATTTGCGTGGTACCATCACTAAAACCATCATTATCGTAATCTTTGTACCAAACCTGCGGACGTAAATCTCCTCTTGTATCATCGCAATCCTGAATGAGGCTGATTAATTCAGCAGCTAATTTACCGTAAGTGAAAGTTAAAGAGAAGAATCCCCCATAGTAGATTTTTGGCCTTTGGCAACTGGTTACTGTGTGTAAGCTGCTGTAACCATCATTGTCCCTGTCTTCGTACCAAACGGTAGCTGGGTTTATTGCAGCGTTGTTGTCATCACAATCACCGGTAAGCTGATTGGTTAAAATAACATATCCAGATCCGGGAGAAGTACAGGATGTTACCGGGTTGCCCTCATAATAGCCATCGCCATCGCCATCATTATTAATTATCCAGGAGCTAACGCCATTGCCCTGTACAGTTATCACTGCTGTTTCTGAAGCCTTGTTGCCGTTTGCATCGGTTACAGTAAGTGTAACTGTATTTTCACCTACATTATAACACGTAAAGGTTGTTTTGTCAAGCTCATACAAAATTAATCCGCAAGCGTCAAAAGATCCATCATCAACAGCCCTATGCGCAACTGTAACACTGCCGGTTGCATCCAGTTGAACTGTAATATTTTTTGTTATTACAGTCGGCAATGCATGGTCTTCTACCGTTACAATAGCAGTTCCTGAAGCAACGTTGCCATTGGCATCTATTACTGTAAGCGTTACCGTGTTTGGCCCAATATTATGGCAGTAAAAGCTTGTTTTATCCA
>JANOTW010000046.1:0-7362 GCA_031416575.1 Ferruginibacter sp. | reverse complement strand
CCCACGGTAAGCCACTACTTCATTTACGTTCATGTTGCTTTGGGTACCACTACCGGTTTGCCATACCACCAATGGGAACCAGGTGTCTAATTTCCCTTCCAGTATTTCATCGCACACTTTACCAATCAGGTCAGCTTTTTCATTTGGTAAAATGCCTGCATCCTGGTTGGTTAAGGCCGCGGCTTTTTTGAGGTAAGCAAAGGCTTTGATAATTTCTTTGGGCATTTTATTAATGTCCTCCGCTATTTTAAAATTATCGATGCTACGCTGGGTTTGCGCCCCGTAATAAGCATCCACAGGCACATTTACCTCGCCCATGGTATCTTTTTCTATCCTGTATTTCATAACGCTGTATTTTTATTGTTTATTCTCCGCCGCAAAGTTAATTATTGAAACATGAAATCCACGTCTTTTATGGTTATTCTGCTTTTGATCATAATCGGAAGCCGGCATTTAATTGATTTTTATTTCTAAAGTCAAATCTTTTTTTATTTATCTTAGAAGGGGGATAAAAATGAAATTATTGTTATTGCCAACCAATGGGACAAGAATGAAACAGGGTGTAAAAAAAACAGCAAAACGTATAATATGACCAGAAGGGAATTTGTAAAATACGCATCATCTGTTGCCATATTAATGGCCAATGGAAATATATTGCGTGCGGGTGAATTGAATTTAGCTGATTGGGAAAAGCGCAAAGTCAAACTGCGGTTTGTGGTAGCTTCTGACGGGCACTATGGCCAGAAAGATACGGAGTTTGAAAAATATTTTGAAACGGTGGTTACCCGCATTAATGAGGAGCATGCTAAAAACCCATTTGCCTTTTGCATGATCAATGGCGATATTATTCATGATGATAAAAAACATTTTCCCGCCGCTAAAAACGCATTGGACAAATTGCGGTTGAAATATTATGTGAGCCAGGGCAATCATGATCATGCTACCGCGAATGAATGGGAAGGTATTTGGAGTATGCCGGTGAACCTTGATTTTACTATCAGGAAAAATACTTTTTTAATAGCCACTACCTCCAACGAAACAGGAACTTATTTATGCCCGGATACCAACTGGATAGCCACCCAACTGGAGAAACATCATCAACAGGAAAATGTATTCATTTTTTTGCACATCAACCCCGGCAAACAAACCAAACATGGCGTTGATTGCCCGGAATTGTTTGAAGTTTTCGCGAAGCATAAAAATGTAAGGGCGGTATTTAATGGCCACGATCATGATGAGGAAGGAATAAAAATGAAAAACGAAATACCCTTTATTTTCGATGCCCATTTTGGTGGCAACTGGGGCACCGCATACCGGGGGTTCAGGGTGGTGGAATTGATGCAGGATAATTCAATCGTAACTTATATTATGAACCCATCCGAAAAAATTAATGAAGCCATTACATGAATTTTCCACTGCATTCTAAATTGTCGCTGGCTGGTGAGGGTACCAGTCAGGCCAGTCATAGCCGTTATAAGGATATCAATAATTTGAAATGCACCCTAAAATCCAGCATAATATTACATGATGAAGAAGAAATATTTTACAACTGTTTGCACTTTACTTTTTTGTTTTCATTTGCTAACAGCGCAATTGCCAAAGCCAACCTTGCAGCAATTGCAATGGCACGATATGGAATTTTACCTGTTCACTCATTTTGGCCCTAATACATTTACTGATAAGGAATGGGGCGAAGGAACCGAGAAAGCGGCAATATTTAATCCCTCCAATTTAGATTGCAGGCAATGGTGCCGGGTGGCAAAAGCCGCCGGGGCAAAGGGTATCATCATCACAGCCAAGCATCATGATGGGTTTTGTTTGTGGCCAGGTAAATTTTCTACACATACCGTTAGAGAAAGCAAATGGAAAAATGGCAGGGGGGATGTATTGAAAGAATTATCAGCAGCATGCAAAGAATATGGTTTGAAATTCGGCGTATATATTTCTCCCTGGGATAGGAACCACCCCGACTACGGTACTGAAAAATACAATGATGTATTTGTGAATATGATGACGGAAATATTTACCAACTATGGCCCCATTTGGGAACTCTGGTGGGATGGCGCCAATGGCGAAGGGCTAAACGGGAAGAAACAGGTATATGATTGGGACCGGTTTAAGAAAACAGTAAAACAACTTTCCCCCAATACCGTAATTTTTAGTGATATAGGCCCGCATATAAGGTGGGTGGGTAATGAAAAGGGAATAGCGGGCGAAACAAATTGGAATACTTTGGATACGATAGGGTTTAGTGCCGGCGAAGGCGCTCCGCATATTGATACACTTAACAGGGGTAATGTAAACGGCAGAAATTGGATACCAGCGGAGTGTGATGTAAGTATAAGGCCAGGATGGTTTTATCACAAGGAAGAGGATGATAAAGTGAAAACACCGGAAAGGTTATTTGATCTGTATTTAAAATCGGTTGGCCGTGGAGCCACCTTATTGTTAAATGTGCCACCGGATAGAAGAGGGCTGATACATGAAAATGATTCAGCGGCATTGGTTGGGTTTAAAAAATTAAGAGATGAAAATTTTAGGATAAATCTTTGTATAAACGCGGTAGCCAATGTGGTTTCGGGTAATGAAATAAAAGGTAAGGGATTGGTAAATGATAATGATCCAAATACATTTTTTGAAATAGCGGATATTCAAAAAGAGAAAATACAAATTCATTTTAAAAAACCTACGAAAATAAATTGTATGGTTTTAAAAGAATTCATAAAAGAGGGGCAGTCGGTTCAAAAGTTTTATGTACAGGTAAGGAGTAAAGATAAGGTTGAAAATTTTATGCTCAGTACAATTGGTCATAAAAGGATCATCACCTTTGCTGCAAGAGAATCAACCGATATTTTTATATATTTTTTGGAAAGTAAAGGGAGTATTAAAATCACCGAAGTGGAAGCATATTTGATTGATGAAGCCCTTAAACCCCAGGCGCAGGAATGAGGCGTGGGCATTTCAGCAGAGCCTTCCTGTGCCAATGTAAAAGATAGCAAAGTTTAGTAACAAGTGGGCACAGGACTGGAGTCCTGCGCCTGATGGTCGCATCTACCCGCAAATGAACATTGGCCCGTTTAAGAATTTTAATTGTTGGAGACTGTTGCAGAAAACTATAAAAGACCCGTTGCAGTGTATCAATCGAAAGTCCACTATCACGGCTTAGGGTTTTGAAAGTCTGACGTTCCAGAACCCATTTCTTAAACCATATGAAGCGATTTTCTAACCGCTGATAAGGATCATTACGGGTAAATAAAATACCACAGCTCTTACACTTAAAACGCTGTTTATGGTTGCGTTCACCCCAGCCTATAACTGCTAAACTGCCGCAGGCCCAACAGCGCTTTTTTTAATCTTTTTCATATGCAAAAAAAGTTTAGTGAAACCACTTTCACTAAACTTTCAGCAAACCCTCATCCACACTATCTTTCAGAAGAATTTACCAACCATTTTTCAGTAATATGCCTAAAAAGGAAACAACTCAATGTTATTAACAAAGTTCCCGGTTAAACGCCGGGAATTATTTTTTGAGGAATATTGCAGCATACAATCCCAGGATCATTATCACCAGAATAATGAACATGATGTTTCCCGACCGATTGAATTTTTTAAATGTAAAATCAATGTCGGATTTAGTAACAAGATGGGTTGATTTCTGGTTAAGTTCTTTCTCTTCTTTCAAATATAATTGCGATAATGTAGATAGATTTTCCATCAACTGTATAATGGATACCGTAGGGGAATCTATCAATGTAAGCAATTCGCACGTTATTATACCGGATAGCATGAACACCAGGATTATCCAGAACATGCTTTATGGTAGCTTTAACAGCTTTTGAGAATCTGGTACTTAACCCCTTTACTTTGGTTGAATGTAATACAGTTTTGCATCTCTAAAGTGGTGTATAGCAAGAGGTGTTAAGATGTAGTGGTCATACTTCTCCATCAATTTCCCCCAGTTCTTTTTCAAATTCTTTCATTGATATTAACTGGTCAGGATGGTTTTTGATAAAAGCAAGCTGCTCATCGATCATGTCTTTCTGCCATTGTGGAAGTTCTCCTTCCCGGGTGTATCGTTCAGTTAAATCTTTCCACTCATTGATGGGTACCAATACTGCGGTTGTTTCCCCCTTTTCATCGTGTACATATTGTAATTCCATGCTATGGTGTTTTGTGGTACAAATATAAGAAATAATTACACCTGTGGCTTCACTTGATGAAGCCCTTAACCCCGCCAGCTAGTGGGGTTCAGGGCTATTTACCCATAAAATTCGCTTTGCGTTTCCCTAAAAATGCGGAGGTACCTTCTTTCATATCTTCGGTAGCAAAACATTCACCAAATAAATTTATTTCAGTCGCATATCCGTCTTTCGTTTCATCATACACCGCATTGGCCGCTTTAATACAGGCAGCAATAGCAAGGGGCGCTTTTGTATTGATAACCGCTAAAACGGAAATCGCCTTATTTAATAATTCATCCGCAGCCACTACATGATTTACTAATCCGTATTGCAGTGCGGTATTCGCATCTATCATATTGCCACTGATCAGTAATTCAATAGCACGGCCTTTTCCTATCAGTTGGGTCAATCGTTGCGTACCACCATATCCTGGAATTAAACCAAGATTTACCTCTGGCTGTCCAAACTTTGCATTGTCAGCCGCAATACGAAAATGACAGGCCATCGCTAACTCACAGCCACCGCCCAACGCAAATCCATTTACTGCCGCTATGACCGGCTTTGAACTATTTTCTATTTTTAAAAAAATATCCTGGCCCCTCTTGGCTAAAGCGATCGCTTCTTCTTTGCCCAGCCCGTTAAACTCCGTAATATCAGCTCCCGCGACAAATGCCTTTGGACCGGCTCCCGTGATGATTGCTGATTTTATAGCAGGGTTATTTTGTATTTCATCAGCGGCTTTATCCAGATCAGTAAATACATCCCTGTTCAATGCATTTAATTTATCAGGGCGGTTGATGGTAATGGTGAAGATGCCATTTTCCAAAGATGTAATTAAGGTTGAGTAGGTCATTATTTCTTGTTTCTTAATTTTTCCAATTGAGCAATATCCCATAAATCCTTATCTCTACGTGAACGAAGTTTCATGTCTATTAAAAAATCATAAGGTACCAAGTTCATAAATAAGCCGGGTAAAATTTCAAATACATTTTTATTTTTTTCAGCTTCGAAATAAGAAATAGAATGATGGACAACTGTTAGAATGTCAATATCGCTTCCATCTGAACCAAAACTTCCTACAAAGGGCTGTGTAAAATCTTCCTGGTATAGCGGAGCTACTTCCCTGTCGGAATATCTCATGCAAAGTAAGGTGTTGATAAAAAGGAGCTTGTTCTCATTTGTAGGTGCAATCCACACGTCCATATCTTTTGTGTTCCTATTGTAACCATAATAATTTACAGCATAGCCACCTATCAGCATATACCTAAGATTATTTTGCTGAGCACATTGTAGAAATAATAAAAATTCATTGTTTAGTATGTCCATTCTTATGAATTATTATTTTTCTGCCTTTGTTTATTGGAGGATGAAAAAGATGGGTTATCTGTTGCATGCGAAGGAGGCTTTGAAACCTTTGCAATGGAGTACTTTGAAGCATATAATCAGTATAATATTGCTCCTGCTCTTCAAATGATTTAAATATTTTAATTCTTTTTTCCATTACGCAAAATTAAAAATTTCTATGTTCTTTCACCCAGGTTTTTATATAAGCCGCAATATCCGTAGTGGTGGTGCCCGGTGGAAATAATTTGCCCACGCCCATTTCATTCAACGCTTTCATGTCATCATCAGGAATAATGCCACCGCCAGTCAGCAGTACATCATTCATCTCTTTTTCCTTCATCAGTTTTATTATTTTCGGGAAAATGGTATTGTGGGCGCCACTTAAAATACTGATGCCAATCGCATCTACATCTTCCTGCAGGGCTGCATTTACCACCATTTCCGGCGTCTGGCGAAGCCCGGTATAAATTACCTCCATACCTGCATCCCTTAAAGCGGTGGCGATTATTTTCGCACCACGGTCATGACCATCCAAACCGCATTTTGCTACCAGCACACGAATAGGGCGTTTTATATCTGCAGTCATTTAAAATTATCTTTTAAAATTATTGTAAATGTAAATCTATTCACTAAATTTAAACCATATAACTCCCGATTATGAATTACCGGAAATTTGGCGATACCGATTTAAAAGTTAGTGAAATTGGTTTTGGCGCCTGGGCCATTGGTGGAAATGCAATGGTAGGCAATACCCCCATTGGGTGGGGAAAAACAGATGATGCTACATCTGTAGCCGCCATTCGCCAATCGCTGGAATGCGGTATTAATTTTTTTGATACGGCTGATTTTTATGGCCTTGGGCATTCAGAAGAATTGCTTGGCAGGGAACTTGGAAATAATCCCGAGATCATCATTGCCACAAAAGTGGGCCATAGAAATATAAATGGTACCATTCAATTTGATTATACAAAGAATTATATTTTACAGGCATGCGAATTGAGTTTGAAGCGGCTAAAAAGAGATGCCATTGATTACTATCAATTGCATACAGCAAGGATGCGGCATTTTGAATCAGCGGAGTGCGTGGAAGCGATGCAATTATTACAGCAACAGGGGAAGGTCCGTTACTGGGGATTATCGCTCAACACCTTTTACCCCGGACCGGAAGCGGGCTTCCTGATCAATAATAATTGGGGCGATGGCTTTCAATTAGTATTCAATATTATTAATCAACGTGCAAAAGGTATTATGCAAAAGGCGAAGGAACATGACTATGGCGTAATTGCCCGCATGCCTTTACAGTTTGGATTATTAACCGGCAAGTTTACAGGCGATGCGGTATTTACTCCGGATGATCACCGCAGTTTTCGCTTTAATAAGGAAATATTGAATGATTCCTTAACCGCATTGGAACAGTTGATATGGCCTTTGTGCCAAAAATACGGTATCAGTAAAACATCGCTGGCATTGAGTTATATATTAAGTTACGATGCGGTGAGTACGGTAATTCCCGGTATCCGCACTGCTCGGCATGCAATTGATAATACCACAGGGATTGTGCAATTATCCAGGCACGATGTTGAAATTATTGAACAGGCTTTTGATACACATTTTGCAAGGGTGGTAGATTTGATGGAGCAACAGGGTTGAAGAAAAATTAGCTAATTTGCTAATGTGCCGGTGTGCTGATTTGGGGGTGTATTCATTGGCTGTTTCGCAACCGGAATAGATGGCTTATTTTCCAGGAGCAATTATTTATATAAAGCCACATTGAAGGGTTTTATCGCTTTGCTGATAAAATTCTTAATGCAAATTGGAGGCTATTAGCCACAGGTTC
>JANOTW010000045.1:0-4895 GCA_031416575.1 Ferruginibacter sp. | reverse complement strand
AAAACAGAAAACAATAAACTAAACACGTGTTCAAATTCATCACCAACAGGCCTCTTTGGGTAAATTTTTTAGCCGCTGTATTATTGGCATTCCTGCTGATTTTTTTAATGCTTCAATTATTGGGCTGGATTACCAAACACGGGGAATACCTGACAGTTCCGGCTGTTAAGGGTAAGGATACACAACAGTCTATTCAATTATTGGAAAGTAAGGGGTTTGATGTGGTTATCCAGGATTCTATTTATACCGAATCGCTGCCTCGTGGTACTGTTATTAAGCAATTGCCGGATGCCAATGCAACCGTGAAAATTAACCGTACGGTTTTTCTAACGGTTAATCGTTATATACTTCCCATGATAGCAATGCCCCAACTGGAGGGTAAAAGTTTGAGTTTCGCAATAGACCTGTTAGAAAGAAATCATTTGCAATTGGGCGACACCATTTACAAGCCCGATTTCATGAAAGGTTCTATCCTTGAACAACAATACAATGGTGTTAAGATTATGCCCGGAGCTAAACTGCGATGGGGCAGTAAAATCACTTTAATCATTGCAGGAGGGCTTAATGAACAGCAAATGATGGTGCCCGATTTGATTGGATTAACTTTTGCACAGGCTAAAGCACAATTGGAATTATTAGGAATAAATATCGCCGGTATTATCGCGGACGGAGCAATAAAGGATACTGCGGCTGCTTTTATTTACAAGCAAAACCCGGAGCGGTTTGATGAAGAAAAAAGGCCGCGGTATATACGGCCCGGCCAATTAATGGATATCTATATTTCGCCGGTAATGATAGTGCCCAGGGATACTGCCAATACAATTGATACATCTAATCAGAAAACAGCAATACAATGAAAACAATAACAGTTGAGGAAGTAAAAACTAGAATGGATACGGGTGAAAAATTGAATATCCTGGATGTAAGGGAACCGAATGAAAATTCCGAATTCAATATCGGCGGGTCGTTAGTGCCACTGGGCAAAATCCAGTCCATGCAACTGGATGATATTGAAGACTGGAAAAATGAAGAAATAATCATTTACTGCAGAAGCGGTAACCGCAGTGGACAGGCATGTTTGATCTTGGAATCGGCAGGCTTTACCAATGTTAAAAATTTAACGGGTGGTATGCTTGAATGGAGGGATAAATTTAAAGTGTAATTCATTTTTCAAAAAAAAGTTTACACCTTTTTGAAAAGGTGTAAACTTTTTTTTTTGGAAAGCGCCATTAAATAAAACGTAATTAAAGATCCCCAATGATATTCAGTACAAGAGGGCGATGCAACGATGATGCCATGAAATACTTCTGCCGGGACAACAAAAAAATATAGTTGTATAGAAGTGGGATGCAACTAAGTTTATTCAATGTTCCATTGCCGGTTCAAAAAAAATGAAAAGCCAGGCCCATACTAAATTCTCAAAGGCAACGAAAGTGTAATTATCAATTATCCATTAAAAAATTATCAATTAAAGCCGCACATTCAATCCAATCATGCAATTAAACGGGGCCATCGGAAAATAATAATTTTCGGTAGTTAATCCGCCTGATATGTAACTGAAGGTATAGCCGTTTGCTTCGTACTCTTTATTGAAAACATTGTTGAGTTGAACAACCAGGCTGATTTCTTTAAAAGATTTGTATATCAACGTGTAAGCCAGCCTTATATCCTGCACAAAATATGGATCCAGGCTCCTGCTTTTTTGCGCCGTGTTATCTAAGTATTGCCTGCCAACATATTTACTTAGCAAACTTATTTCAGCATTTTTTACCGGTATAAAATTGATGGCTGATCCTGCAACCACGGAAGGGGAGAAGGCTATATCGGTTTTTTCATAATGATACGCTTTTGTACCGCCATTATCGAAATCATCCACCAGGTCAGTATAATTTTTAATCTTGTTTTCGCTAAAAGAAATGTTGGCAGCCAGATTTATCCAATTCGCTATTTTAGTATTTCCCTGCAACTCTATTCCCGCCCTGTAACTATTTGGAATATTCGTTCTTGTATAAGCGCCTACATCGTTTATGTTTCCCACCAATACCAACTGGTCTTTGTATTTCATGAAATAAATGTTTGCACCCAAGGCATAATTATTTGATTTTCTTTCAACCCCTAACTCAAGATCGTGGAGCTTTTCCGGTTTGGGTTGCAATGTATTTCCCGCTTCAAAATCATCCCTGTTGGGTTCCTTGGCCGCCATTGCATAAGACAGGTAAGCCTGCCAGTTTTTCATACTATACGTAAGGCCGGCCTTAGGATTGAAAAAAGAATAACTGTTATTGATTTTCAGTGTAGGGTTGTCCCTGAACCCATTTATATTATACTGTACATTTCTAAACTGTACATCTATAAAACTTTGCCAATGATCGTTTAATTGTTCGGTCCATTTGGCGTATAGTGACAGATCCCGCTTATTGGCTTTCAGATTGTACCAGCGATAATTAGCCGGTACCGCCGCCTGAACTTTAGCCCATATTATTTCACCAAAATGTTTTCCTTCATAGCCGTTCCATCCACCACCAACAATAAAACCTGTTTTATTTTTATGGTGCTGTAAAGAAAAAATAGTTCCGTAAAAATTATTATCTAACCAAAGCCTTCTGATTAAATCTGTTTTTTTAATGGTATTGCTTCCATCAATATAATTTGGCAATCCATAATCCACTAATTTTTTATTGGCTTTGTATTGCTCGTAATAACCTTTTCCTTTTGTAAAAAACAGGGCGATATTCCCTTTCCAAAAGGCATTGAATTGATGGTTGTAAAAAAGCTGGTAGTGGGTTTGCGTATAATTATCGGTTTCATTATCATAAGGCTTCCCGGCTTGATCCTGGCCCGCAGAATTATAAGTCCGGCCTGTTTTCAATAAACTTTCCGGAATACCGTACCACGACTGGTATGTTTTTTCTTTGCCTGAAAAAATATTTAACCGCAATGAATTTTTTTTGTCCAAATAAGCCGTGCTGAAATAGAATGATTTGAGGTTGGATGCGGCCCTGTCAACAAAACCATCACTGGTTATTTTACTAAGCCTTCCATCTATGGTAAAATGTTTACCAATGATGCCACTGCCAAAACGGAAGGTATTTTTTAAAGTTCTGAAAGAGCCATAGCTGTTATTGAGTTCGGCGTACGGCTTATCAGCAATTTCATTTGTAGATAAATTAATAGTAGCTCCAAAAGCCCCTGCACCATTACTACTTGTTCCCACACCGCGTTGTACCTGAATACTGTTGGCAGAAGACGCAATATCCGGAATATCTACAAAAAAAGTCCCCTGGCTTTCCGCATCATTGTAAGGAATGCCATTGAGGGTTACATTGATCCTGGTGGCATCCGTGCCCCGTATGCGTATGCCTGTATAACCTACGCCATTACCGGCATCGGAGTTTACCACTGCCGAAGGGGTTTGGTTAAGCAGAAATGGTAAATCCTGCCCCAGGTTATTTTTGGCGATCTCTTTTTTGGTAAGATTGGTTTTTGCGAAAGGCGCTTTTTCACCCGCCCTGATGGCGGTTACTTCAATTGGCTGAAGGTAGGCAGTGTCATTAAATTTTTTCTCATTTTGGCCAAAGCAAATAATTCCGGTGCCGCATAAAACGGCGCAGATGATCAGTTTCATTTCAATAAAAGTTTAAGCTGAAATCCGGAGTGGAGAATGATGGTGGCAGGTTCCGCCCCGGGAAATAACCGGAGGGATGAAGTGCATTTCTCCCTTCGCAGGCATTATCCTGAGCAGGTTGTACGGGTGTTATCTCAGCCTCTCTAAAAGAAGCACCCCGGAAATTCAGACGATGAATAAGAACGTGTGTTGCACAAAGGTAGGGTAGTTTGTAATTAATTTTTCAGTCTTGTGTAACAAATTTTTTTTCACAACCGTATTACCTGAAAAAATTATAATCATGAAAAGGATATTAATGTTGTTATTAGTTGTAGCAAGCCTGCCCGCATTAGCACAAAATGATGCGGTAATAAATGATCCCAATGCAGGGAAAAAAGAAAAGATAACAAGGTTTAGATAGCGCTTGATAAAAATTAATTTGTAAAACGGGTATGTATTATTTGGCGGCAATGGCGTAAACCACTACATTTGCAACGCGAAGTAGAGCAGCGGTAGCTCGTCGGGCTCATAACCCGAAGGTCAGAGGTTCGATCCCTCTCTTCGCAACTAACTTAAGGCTCTTCATTTGAGCCTTTTTTATTCTTAGCAGGTTTAAGCTAATGAATTTGATCACCTCCTCCATTCTGTTAATTTGTATGCGGTAGTCAAAGTCGTATCCCAGACCTTGCATTTTACAACAACATACATGAAATCTGGTTTTGTTAATATTTTTGGAAAGCCTAATGCAGGCAAAAGCACATTGCTCAATGCCCTGATGGGCGAGAAGCTGGCAATTGTATCTCATAAAGTACAAACTACGCGGCATCGTATTAAAGCCATCCTCACCCATCCTGATTATCAAATTGTTTTTTCCGATACACCGGGTATCATTGAGCCTAAATACAAACTGCACGAAAAAATGATGCAGGCGGTAAAGGGTAGCCTTGAAGATGCGGATGTGGCGCTATTAATAACCGATGCCAGGGAAAATCCTGAAGAGAGCAATGCGATTTTTACTTTTCTTCATTTAAAAGCGCCGGCACTGGTTGTATTAAATAAGGTGGATGCGGTTAGTGAAGAAGATATAAAAAAAGCCACCGCCTTTTTCAAAGCTCAGTCTTATTGCAAAGATGTGATTGCAATCTCCGCTCTTAAAAAAAAGGGCATTAATGAATTGTTAACTGCTATTCTTAACCTGTTACCAGAAGGCCCGGCTTTTTATGAAGGAGATGACATTAGTGATTTGCCCACCAAATTTTTTGTTGGTGAGCTGATAAGAGAGAAAATATTT
>JANOTW010000044.1:0-6173 GCA_031416575.1 Ferruginibacter sp. | reverse complement strand
GAGGGCGATGCAACGATGTTTATTCATTGTTCAATTGTTGGGACAAAAAAATAATAAAACATGCAACTGATTTTGCGAAGTAACAGGAGTTTTGAGATTTTCATTTGTTAACCAGGCATGAATTTCTTTATTAATAACACGCTATTGCGCCATCGCATTGGAATAACCATGAGTGAATTGGAATTTTATAAAACAATCGGGCAACCTGCGGTAGCGGAGTTCAAAGACAGGGGCAGTAAGTTTATTGCGTTCGCATACCCTATTGAAACGACGGATGATTTCAAGAAACATTTGCAACACTTAAAGAAAGGGCATTCCAAAGCGGTTCATCATTGCTTTGCATACCGCATTGGTACCGATGGGAATACGTTTCGGGTAAGTGATGATGGAGAACCTTCAGGATCAGCAGGTAAACCTATTCTCGGGCAAATAGACAGTAAGGAAGTGACCAACATTTCCGTAATCGTAGTACGGTACTTTGGGGGTACTTTATTGGGCGTGCCGGGATTAATAAATGCATATAAAACCGTAACAAGCCTGGTATTGCAGGTAACGCCTGTTATTCAAAAACAGATAGAAGTGAAATACGTTGTTCATTTTGATTATACACAAATGAATGAAGTAATGATGGTGATGAAACAATGCAACTGTACCATCATTGCGCAGGAAATGCAGTTATTCTGCAATATCACAGCGGGAATACCTAAAAGCCGTTTGACTGAAGTGTTATACAGGCTAAAGGAACTACAAAACGTGGAGACAAAAAAACCTGACTGATCAAATGGATTATTGTATTTTCCAAAAAATAATTTCCATGGCAACTAAAAAAAAATATAAAAGCTTTTGGGGTTTTTATCCATACTATTTAACCTGACATGAAGATCCCCAAAACGGGTTATTACAAATTGTTGGTACAGGGCTGATTATAGTTTTTTTAATTGCAGGTATCATTTTACAAAACTGGTGGCTGATAGCCGCAATACCCCTTTTCGGCTATGGTTTTGCCTGGGTGGCCCTTTTTTTATAAAAAAAACAGGCCTGCTACTTTCACTTATCCGCTATATAGCCCGGGTAGTGATTTTGTAATGTTTTGGTATATTCTTACCGGGCAATAAGATAAAAAAATGGAGGAAGCAAACAGCATCATTCATAACCACCAATAATGAATATAGAAATACTTAGGGAGTACGTAATTCAAAAACCTTCCGTTACGGAAGGCTTTCCTTTTGGAGATACCGTTATCGTTTTTAAGGTGAATGGTAAAGTTTTTTTATTGATGCCATTAGACACCAACCCTTTGCAGTTTAATGTAAAATGTGATCCGGGAAAAGCCATTGAATTAAGAGAAGGATACCCCGGTTCCGTGTTGCCGGGTTATCACATGAATAAAAAACACTGGAATACGGTTATTGTTGATGGAACATTATCAAAAAAACAATTATTTGAGATGGTGGATGAATCTTATATGCTGGTAAACAAGGTTAAAAAATAGAGATTTATAATTTTTTACGGTGCGGGTTTATAAATTTATTTTCGGTAGATTGAAATAGATTAGGGATATTTAATATATTGTACTTCAAAACATGTAAATGATGGAGCAAAGTGAAAACTTTTCTGATGATCCGCAGGAAAACCTGCGCATAGAAAATGAATTCTTGAAAATTAAATTGAAGGCTCAATACGGGGATGCTTTTCAAATGGGTATAAATGCGGAAATGCCACCGGAAATAGAGAACCAGTTTCTAAAGAGCATGATGGCATTTGAAGATGAATACGCTAATGCGGAATATACCACGATATATGAAAGAATAGGTAAGCCTGGTTATAAAGCGGTAAATGAGATGGGTAAGGAGGAAATAAACGCGGCGCTTAAAAGCTTTACTAAAATGCTTGCAAAAAATGACATATCGCTGGATATTTGTGACGGGCCATATCCAGATGAAATAATATACCAGTTTATTACGGAAGAATTATTTGCAATTAAAGTGGAAAAGAAACCAGTGGCAGGGATGGGAAGCCATTTTATTTATGAAGAATTTCATCCCAATCACAAGGCCGATATTGTTAAACGTTCGCATACATTTTTAAAAAACTGGTTCAACAGGAAATTTACTGAATACTGCACCGAATTGAGCTGGCATTGCATTACAGCGGATGGCGTACAGATGACAAGAGAAGATATCATTGGAAGGATGAATATTTTTTTTGAAGCATTCCGGCAATTTAAAAATGATGGGTATAATATAGACACTATAAGTTTTGAACTACAGGAGGAAGCTCAGCGGGGGATGGGCTTTGCGGAGGGGATGCTGAAATACGATGCGGTAATGGACAATGGAGAAATCATTCATTATGAAGGCCCATATAAACTATATATGCAAATGGAAGATAACTGGTGGAGCATTTTTCATTTTGTGATGCCCGGGTTTAAGTGGTAGTGTTATCTTATTAGTAAAATGACGGTTTAGTTTGTGAATGGTGAATCGTGAAATATTGCCCATTCACCATTGACTATTCACATTTAACCTGGCAGGAGTAAAGTTTATTTATATTTCCAGTGCCTGCTTTTTCCTTCGGCTATCCAATCAATGGCGGCCGCCATTCTTTTTTTCCTGGTTTCCTGGCTTCTATTATCCATCCCGCATATTCTTTTTTGTGGGAGTAGGCGCAATTTTCAAATGTTTGCTGCGCTTCAATATTTTTACTCAGCGCTTTCATAAAGTTATCAGGAACATTTATACTGTACAAGGGATAAAAACGTAAGGGAAAATTTTTGTCCGGGCAGTGAAGCCATGTGGATCATCGTTGCATCGCCCTCTTGTACTGAATACCATTGGGGAACTTTAATTGCCGTTTAAATTAATTCTGGTGATTATTTTATTTGGTGATTGTGCAAAATAATTATCACTAATTTATCCCTTGCGCTGTAATTCTTTTTTTTCAGTTGTTTTTGTTTTGGAGGTGAGTTTGATGCCAAGCTCATTTAACCGCATCGCTTCTTTAATCCAGGCAATGATTGTTTTATCTGGAGGTAGGTCTTTCGTTGATGTGATCCTGCCTAAATGCCCCATCGCTACTTCCGACCTGGCATTTTCTACCAGTATAGGATCTTTCATCAGTGCTGCTTTCCAAAAGCCAAAAACACAATGCTGTTTAAAAGCCGCCATGCTGCACATCATTTCATTCTTATAATCAAAATGAGGAAAACCCCATTTCATTTTTTCTTCTGCATCCGGGCAAGCTTTATGCACCAGTTCCCTCAGGTGATTTAGAATTGGTTTTGCAAAATCAGCGGATTTGCTGATGTAGGCATCAATGGCTTTTTCTTTCTTTCCCATAAAGAATGGTTTTGGAAAAACTATTAATGGTTGATGGTACTAAAGTATAAATTATAAGATTACTTCCTTATTACATTAACCCTCCAAAATTTTATTGCGGAGAGAAGGAAATCATAACTCCTGTTCCGCCAGTTAGCGAACAAATTGTTTTCAAGACAGCTTCATTGACCATCCAGGTTATCTCCAGGTAAACCTCCCAGGTTTTAAAATCCCGTGAGGTTTTATTACCAATAGCATACATGGAATTAAACAAACCTTTTTGCTACTACCAGTTCTTTGCTTCCTGCCGTATAAATATAAAATCCCTCTCCGCTTTTAACACCCAGCTTTCCGGCCATCACCATATTGACCAATAAAGGGCAAGGTGCGTATTTGGGATTGCCAAAGCCATCCTGCAATACTTTTAAAATACCAAGGCAAACATCCAGTCCGATAAAATCGGCTAATTGCAATGGGCCCATGGGGTGGGCCATACCCAGTTTCATTACAGTATCAATTTCTTCCACACCTGCCACACCCTCATATAGGCTATAGATTGCTTCATTTACCATCGGCATTAAAATGCGGTTGGCGATAAAGCCCGGGTAATCATTTGCAGCACAGGGAATTTTACCTAATTGTTTACTCAACTCAACAATGGTATTGGTAACTTCCTTGGTGGTAGCATAGCCGTTAATTATTTCCACCAGCTTCATTACCGGCACCGGGTTCATAAAGTGCATGCCAATTACTAATTCCGGCCTTTTGGTTACAGCCGCAATTTTTGTAATGGAGATGGATGAAGTGTTGGTTGCTAAAATACAACCGGCAGGCGCAGCTTCATCCATCTGCTTAAATATGCTCAATTTCAGATCAATGTTTTCCGTGGCGGCTTCTACAACAAGATTTGCATTTTGTACACCTCCCGCTATATCAGTGAAAGTGGTTATATTTTCTAATGCTGATTTTTTTTGTTCTTCGGTGAGGGTGGCTTTGGCTACCTGCCTGTCTAAGTTTTTACTGATGGTAGCAATGGCCTTTTCTAATTGCACAGCATTAACGTCAATCAAGTTTACTTTGAAACCTGCCAGTGCAAATACATGGGCAATGCCGTTGCCCATGGTGCCGGCACCGATGACGGAAACGAGAGCGAAGCCCAGCCCCCCTGCCCCCCGAAGGGGGGTTCCTGGAGTATTAGAATTTGAAGTACTGTTCATTTTATTTTTGGGTTATATTTTTTTTGAAGGAATACCATTCATGCAAGGAATATATTTTTAAATGTTATACTGCCTCCTCAAATAAAGGCGGCTATGAGTTTAAGAAGAGTACTACAAAAAATTAAAAGTAAAATTCACTTCCGGTGCAGCTCACATATTTACCAGCGATTAAAATTAACCACTGATCTTTGATGGAACTTATATAAAAGCCAGTCATGTCACGCTAATTTATAACGCAATTAAAGTTCCCCAATGGTATGCGGTACAAGTGGGTCCCGATAAAAATCGGGATTAACATAACACAACGATGATGCCATGAAATACAAATGCCCGTGCAATAACAATCCCATAAAATAATCTTCGCAACAATCTACTACGTCACCCCTTCAGGGGACGGGGGTTATTTAAACGCATTCAATCCCGTAACATCCATTCCCGTTATCAATAAATGAATATCATGCGTTCCTTCGTAAGTGATCACACTTTCCAGGTTCATGATATGGCGCATAATGGGGTATTCGCCTGAAATGCCCATTCCGCCCAGCATTTGGCGGGCATCCCTGGCTATATTGGTAGCCACTTCGCAGGCATTGCGTTTGGCCATGCTCACCTGTTGCGGCGTTACTTTTCCTTCATTCATTAACACACCCAGGCGCCAGTTCAATAATTGAGCCTTGGTTATTTCGGTAACCATTTCCGCCAGTTTTTTTTGTTGCAGTTGAAAGCCTGCAATGGGCCTTCCAAACTGAACCCTTTCTTTTGCATAGTTCAATGCGGTATCATAGCAATCCATCGCAGCGCCAATAGCGCCCCATGCAATACCGTAGCGTGCTTTTGTCAAGCAACCAAGCGGGCCCTTCAATCCTTTTACGTTTGGTAAAATATTTTCTTTCGGAACTTTTACATTATCAAAAACCAGTTCGCCGGTTGCGCTTGCCCGTAAGCTCCATTTGCCATGTGTGGTGGGCGTACTAAAACCTTCCATACCCCTTTCTACAATCACTCCATTAATTTCGCCGGATTCATCCTTTGCCCATACCACCGCTACCTGCGCAAAGGGCGCATTGCTGATCCACATTTTTGCGCCATTCAAAATCACATGGTCCCCGGCATCTTTAATATTGGAAAGCATTCCGCTGGGGTCGCTTCCATGGTTTGGTTCAGTTAAACCAAAACATCCCAGCCATTCGCCACTTGCCAGTTTGGGTAAATATTTATTGCGTTGTGCTTCGCTTCCATATTGATAGATAGGAAACATCACCAGGCTGCCCTGCACACTGGCTGTAGAACGAACACCGCTATCGCCACGTTCCAGTTCCTGCATCATCAGGCCATAGCTGATATAATCCAGTCCGCCCCCGCCGTATTGCTCAGGAATGGTAGGTCCAAAACAACCGAGGTCGCCCAGTTGCTTTACAATTTGCAGCGGAAATTCCGCACGTTGCGCAAAGTTTTCAATGATAGGTGAAATCTCTTTCTTCACATAATTGCGTACACTTTCCCTGATGAGTTTATGCTCTTCCGTTAGTAATTCATCTACATTAAAATAATCAGGCGATTGAAAATTATCTGTTTTGGCAGCCATAAAATTGTTTGTCGTTTATTGTTGATGGTTTTTTGTTACAAGCATTTGTAATTC
>JANOTW010000043.1:0-1588 GCA_031416575.1 Ferruginibacter sp. | reverse complement strand
GGGATCGTAACCGTTTCTATTTTTATAAAATCCCTGGCTATAGTTGATTTTATATCAACGAAGTTTTCAAAATCATTGATGATTCTATTCAAATCCTGCTGGTTAATTTCACCATTTTTAGGATTTGATTTTGATGCGACGATTTTTGTAGGCATAAAATTGATTTTAGGATTAATTAATAATGCTAAAGTATTATTGATTTTTAAGAAATGCAATGGCTTAATACCAAAACAGGAAATTCATCCCCATAAAAACAGGAAAAACCCTGAATAAATTCAGGTCTTTTTCACTTGTATTAAAAGAAAAGTTTTTAAATATTTGTTGGAGGAATAGGGAATTAGGAAGTAAGGTAAACAGGGTAAATAAGGTAATAAGGTAAATAAGGTAAATAAAGTAAATAGGTTATTTAAAATATACTGCACAGCGGATCAAAACGGGAATAAGATTTTTTGTCCAGGCTTTATATCCTTGCTCAACATCGTTGCATCGCCCTCTTGTACATAATACCATTGGGGATCTTTAATTGCGTTATACTGAGCGGTTCAACAGGCGCAGTTTATTAACTGGTAGAAAACCTCCCCGCTGGGCCAGCGGAGCCGGGGGCAAAACACGGGTTTCAAATAACGCCACCTTTTTCTAAAGGCAGTCCGCCATTTCAAAATGAATGACCTGTAAATTTTAAAGTTGTAATTAGCCAAACATTAGCCCCGGTTTATTTGGGTACTTGCCCCGATTTTTTATCGGGGCATCCCGATGTTACACTTGAATCGGGAGTACATGATACCATTGGGCAACTTTTAGTACGCTTTAAATTAACGAAGCAACAACGCTGGCTATAAATTCCCTTTGTGATGATCCCGGCCTGTGCCGACCTTTCGGCATTTTTCGTGAAAGCCTGTTCCCGGTTCATCCGGATGCATGGCGGTGTACCTGTTTTATTTGGTTTTTGAACAAAACAAAAAATCACATTTTTTTCCTTGCGTAATATAAATGGCCGCCACTGTTAATTTAATAAAACCTGCAAGCATGAAAAATTTAACTGTTAAAATTGAAATTGAAGCTAAGAGCGGATTGGCCCGCCGTATTTATGATATGCAGGTAAAGCCAAACAAAAAGGCGCCAATTAAAATAGCGGAATCCATTATAAAAAAAATTGCAACTGTTATCCAAATTAATCCTGACCTGTCCCAAATAAAATTCGACCAGGTTAAAAAAAGTATTTTGGGTAAGCATGTACTTTACCAGCAGTTATTTTATGGCAACCCAGTTTCGGGCGCATGGATCAGGGTTGACATGGATAATGATGGAAAAGTTTTCAATATCATGAATGACCTTATACCCGGGGAGATGCTGAACAAAAGCAAAGCATCGGGTATTCCGGAAATATCCGCTGAAAATGCCAAAGGCATTGCACGTGAAAAAGTTAACGCTTCCGATGATTCCGTTGCTGATTTTGGTGAGCCGGAGCTCGTTTGTTTTCTTGATAACGGAATACCGGTAGTTGCGTGGAAGGTATTGTTGATAGTAAGGCGGCCTGCCCGTGAATGGAAGATATATGTAGATGCAGGCACCGGTGCAATATTGCAAA
>JANOTW010000042.1:0-8429 GCA_031416575.1 Ferruginibacter sp. | reverse complement strand
TGTTTTTGTTTTAAATACGTCAAAGAGTTATTCATTCCCTTCCGGGCATACCTCCGTTGCATTCGCTACCGCTACCTCGCTCGCCCTCACGCATAAAAAATGGTATATCGTTTTGCCTGCATACTTATGGGCGGGTAGTGTAGGTTATTCAAGAATGTACCTCGGAAAACATTATCCATCCGATGTGTTAGGTGGTGCGGTAGTAGGGGCTGGCAGTAGTTTACTAAGCCATTGGTTGAGTAAAAAATTATTCAAGCAAAAAAAAGTGAAAGAGGAGAAACAGGAAATTCATTTATAACCAGCTCTCCATAAAATGTTTTGTACGAATATTGTTAAGCTTCATTGGCAGGCCCTCCCGATCTTTATCCGGAGAGCGCTCTTGTACTTTAACACTTTGGGCAGCTTAATCGCCTTCGCAGATAAAAGCTCATACTTTTTTTATCTTTTTTTTTGTCCAGGCTAAGAAGCTTTGTGGTGCATCCTTGCATCGCCCTCGTGTACCGCATACCATTGTGGAACTTTACCCACGTTATTTGTAGAAAAACATCAGTCGGCTGTTAATGACAACCCTGTACATTTCAATAAAAGGGGCAATTTTCAATTTGCGTTTTTTTGCCCCGCTGGCTAACGGGCAATGTT
Organism: Ferruginibacter sp.; assembly: GCA_031416575.1. GTDB lineage: Bacteria > Bacteroidota > Bacteroidia > Chitinophagales > Chitinophagaceae > Ferruginibacter. The sequence continues at coordinate 7,790 of JANOTW010000042.1, read as the reverse complement.
ATTTAGTTAAGCAATACAGTTCCACCTGAACATTGATTATTGAATGTTGAGTATTGAACACTTCAATCAATACTCAACACCCGATTTTCAAGTATAACTCACTTTAAGTCACCGGGCGAAAAAGCTGCTTTATGGAATACGGTATAAGAATACCATAGAACGACATTTGTTTCCTTTAATTTACAACGTAATAAAAGATCCAAAATGGTATGACGTACAAGTGAGTGACACAACGATGCTCCCATGAAAAACAAATGACTGTAAAAAAAAATATTAGGATAGCTCAATTGCCAGGTCAAAAAAATAAAAGGGCCTTTAAGTCTAACAGATCATGTGTTCCAAGTATAATCAAAACAAAAAGAACGCCTTCGTCATTCTGCCCGTCGCTTGTTTATTCATGAAGCCCTTATTAACCATCCTCATTTAATTTCCCGATTGTATAAACTATTTTTCTCTTTGCGTAATGATAAAGAAAGATTTCATGGGAGCTTTGCGGCCATAAAAATAAACAATGAAGAATATCAAATACACGGTTTTCGCCATTTTATCAGGGCTCAATGTCGTTGCCCAAACTATACCAGTAAAAAAAATTGACACACTTCATCAAACATATTTACCAGAGGTAACTATTGTGGGGCGGGGCAGCCGGAGCGATTACCAGCAGATGCCTGAAATAGTGGGTACCAATATTTATGCAGGCAAAAAAAATGCTTTGATCGTATTAGACAATGTGAAAGGCAATGTAGTAACCAATACAATGCGCCAGGTATTGGCAAAGGTGCCCGGCATACATGTTTGGGAAAGTGACCCCAGCGGAATTCAAATTGGCATTGCCGCCAGGGGCCTTAGCCCCAACAGGAGCTGGGAATTCAATGTCAGGCAAAACGGTTATGATATTGCAGCGGATCCATTTGGGTATCCCGAGGCGTATTATAATCCCCAGTTGCAGGCCGTTCAAAGGATAGAGGTTGTCCGTGGGCAGGGCTCCTTGCAATATGGCCCTCAGTTTGGTGGCTTAGTCAATTATATCTTACGCAATGGAAGCGAAATAGATAAACCATTTCAATTTGAAACCCAGCAAACCGTTGGCAGTAATGCCTTACTAAACAGCTTTAATGCCATTGGCGGTAAAACAGGTAAAATCAATTATTATTCCTTTTTCGATCATCGCAACGGAGACGGATGGAGGCAGAACAGCCGGTATTATACAAATGCCGGCTATGGCACCATGACTTATAAAATAACGCCCAAATTTTCAATAACAGCGGAAGTGATGCATCAAAGTATTCGTAGTCAGCAACCGGGGGGCCTGCCCGATAGTTTAGTGTATGCAGATCCGCAAAAAAGTTTTCGCAGCCGCAACTGGTTTGATATTTCCTGGACCACACCCGCGGTAATCACCAACTATGTGATAAACGGCCACACCCGGTGGAATACTAAATTATATGCTACCATCGGTGACAGAAACAGTGTGGGCTTTACCCAATCCATTACCACCAGGGATACTATTAATGCAACGACAAAGGCTTACAATAACAGGGTATTGAATGCAGATAAGTATAGGAATTATGGCTTGGAAAGCCGCATCATTACAGATTATCATTTAGGTAAAATGAAGAATACCGTATCCGGCGGCATCCGTCTTTATACCGGTACTACCGCAAGGGTAGCGGATGGAAAAGGCACTACCGGAACTGATTACGACATGACACTGAAAGGCAATTACCAAAGGGATGTGGATTTCACATCACATAATGTGGCGGCATTTGTAGAAAATATTGTTCATGTTGGCAACAAGTTGCTCATCATTCCGGGAATAAGGTACGAGTGGCTGGAAGGTTCAGCGGAAGGAAGAAGTGGTTATACTACCACGGGTGCGGAAATTAAATTGCAGCAGGTAAAACGCAGCCGCAGTTTCGTGCTTGCCGGTTTAGGAACAGAATATCACCTTACAGTGAATACGGAAATTTATGCCAATTACAGCCAGGCTTACCGGCCAATACAGTTTGCCAACTTACAGGCGCCCCCTACAACAGATGTAGTGGATCCTAACCTTAAAGATGCAAAGGGCTATAATATAGACCTGGGGTACCGGGGTAAGGTAAGGGACTTTCTTCAGTTTGATATTAGCGGTTTTTATCTGCAATACAATAATCGGGTAGGAACCATTACACCAACCGGCGCAAACTACAGGTTAATTACAAATGTTGGAAACAGCGCCAGTAAAGGTTTTGAAGGCTATGCGGAAATTGACCTGGTAAGGGCGTTTACAAAAAACAAAAAAGCGGAACTATCCCTCTTTGGCTCATACGGATACACGAATGCTACCTACAGCGGTAATCATAAAGACGCTCAAACGAAGGGTAAAAAAGTAGAGAATGCACCCACCAATATTTTTCGTGGGGGCATTACAGGTGGATGCAGGGATTTTTCATTAACCGCCCAGATAAGTTATGTTGATGAAACCTATAGTGATGCCAATAATACCCCAAAACCTTCGGCAAACGGGCAAACGGGATTAATTCCTTCTTACGCCGTAACAGATATAACGGGAACTTATAAAATTTCAAAAAACCTGAATATTAAAACCGGCATTAATAATTTATTCGACAAGCGTTATTTTACGCGCCGTGCAGGCGGCTACCCCGGACCGGGAGCTTTACCTGCTGATGGCAGGACCTACTTTATTTCTGTAGGGGCAAAGTTTTAAAGCAGACAGGAAAAGCTCGTTAGAGATGACATCTGGTCGTCAGAGATGACATCTTGTTGAAAGATGTCATCTCTAATAGCGCCATCAATGATTAAGAAATCATTTTTATTCTTTTCAATTTTGTATTGATCTTTGTAATCCTGAAAGGGGTACATCTGTCAATTCAAGCCACCTAAATAAAAATTAAGCCTCCTCAGGCGCAGGAGTCCTCCAAAGGGATCCGCTGGTTAGCGGATTGAATATATTAATACCATCAAATTCAATCCGCTAACCAGCGGATTGTTCCGTATTATGGCATTTCTTTTCCCAGTCCGCTAGTTAGCGGACGAGGCTATTCAAATTAAACCCGCTGGTTAGCGGGTTATTCATGAAAATAAAATAAACCGAAGATTTTAGTTTGCGAACAGGTCAGGAGTCCTGAAATTAAAAAAGGTTTTTATTAATATGCTCTTATTAATAAAAACCTTCTTTTTCTACTTCACAATATTAAAGTGCGTAGCGCTTTATGCTGATTACCGCACTCCCGTTGCTGTTGACTGAATTAATATAAACGTATGCCCGGTACTTGCCGTCTGCTGTTTGCACCCAGGCCCCCGCTTCTGCTCTAAGATTGATCGCATAATTGGGAGAACTGGTAAAGGGGCGTACCTACGGCACGCAACTGACGTATTTATTATATTTCTACAAAGAGGTAGCTTCCCGATAAATCGGGACCGGCTCTCCGTAGCTAAGCCTATTACGGTTTTCTTGTTGCCTGATTGTTTTAAAAGAATATTTTAACTTGACAGTCCACCCCGATCTTCGGGGCCAATGCGATGAATCGGGATAATTAGCGGATCATCAGCCACGGTTTATTTGAATACCCTTAATTCACCATTCATGACGAAATATTTCAACTGGTCTTTTATGGGGCTTCCTATCCTTTAACATTTAAATCCAAATTGTTACAAAACATTTAGTATTCATTTTTCTATATTTATATTTGCGACCCAATGGCCCAAAAAAAATTACAACGTTTTGCGGATATAAAAAACTTTTCCAATGTATTGGAATATCCTGGCGATATGAAAGGAAAATGGAATTCCTTTTTTAAGAACGATCACCCGATCATCCTGGAACTGGCCTGTGGCAGGGGAGAATATACGGTAGGGCTTTCAAAACTATTCCCCGAAAAGAATTTTATTGGAGTGGATGTTAAAGGCCACCGGATCTATATCGGCGCTAAAAAATGCCTGGAAGAGCATATTACCAATGCCGCTTTTCTTCGTACACAGATAACCCTGCTGCCCGATTATTTTAAAGGGGAAGAAGTAAATGAAATATGGATCACTTTCCCTGATCCGCAGTTGAGAACATCCAAAGCAAAAAAACGGCTGACCCACCCCAGGTTTTTAAGGCTATACCAGCAAATACTAAAACCCGATGGATACCTGCATTTAAAGACCGATTCGCCTAAATTATACGAATTCACTAAAAAGGTGATTGAACTTTATAATCTCGTGCCTGTTGAAGATTGTAACGATGTATATGCCAAAAGCGCCAGTGAGTTGCTTAAAATAAAAACACATTACGAAGCCTTGGATATAGCTGGAAGCAATAAAATTTATTATCTTAAATTCCGGTTGCCGGTTATAATACCCGACATGGATGAGCAATTGAACTCCATTTTAAAAGAAACCGAAAACGTTTAAATCACACAGGTCACTGCATCCGAAAAATATGAATAAGTTAGTGGAGGGAGAAGATTTTTATTATAATGGAGACGGTTATATCGTACTAACGGAAAAGTACCATCTTCAAAAAGGGGTTTGTTGCGGCAACGGGTGCAAACATTGCCCTTATCATTTTGTAAATGTACCTGAGCCACAACGCAACGAATTATTGAAAGGGCAATCACTAAAGAAATTTTAATGCATGCAAAAGAAAATATCCGGCGATATAACTAAATCAGCTTCAAAAAAGGAGTATTCTTTTTTTGAAGATGTTTATGATGTGGTAAGGCAGGTACCTAAAGGAAGGGTAACCTCTTATGGTGCGATTGCCAATTATTTAGGCACAAAACTTTCGGCCCGTATGGTGGGTTGGGCAATGAATGCCGCACATTCGGCCAACCCAAAAGTACCGGCGCACCGGGTAGTAAACAGGAATGGAATGCTGAGTGGAAAAGCACATTTTGCAACTCCGGTCTTAATGGAGGAGTTATTAAAAAAAGAAAAGATTGTTGTGAAAGACGATAAGATTGTTGATTTTAAAAAATTGTTTTGGGATCCTTTAAAAGAATTGAGCATTTAGATTTTACGTTGATATCAAAATCCACTCCTGCTAACTAAATCCAAAGTTTTACAGTCCTTTTAATTAAAGATTTTTAACCACCAGGTTACAGCTAAAATTTTAATCACCATCTTTGCGGTTACTTCATTACTAAATTACTTTTCCATAATAAATATACCATGGCTACAGAAACAATAATGGGTAAAATCAGTTTTATCAATCACGATAAAGATTATGCAACAATTGATTACCTGCTTAACGGAAAGAAAAAAACGATCAACGGAAATATCAGTGAAAGGGAGCAATTAAAATTAAAGTCGGAAAAGATCATTAAAAGAATACACCAGTTTCATGTGGGGGATGAAGTGAGTTTTATCATCAACCTTTCCGCAAGGGGTGATAAGATGGTCGCTGATTGCATTGAGTTCAAATTCAATAACGCTTTAGATAACCTCATTAATAAATCGGCGATAGAAAACCGGTTTGTGGGGTATTTAAAAAAGGTAGCCGATGATTATTTTGTAAAAGAAACCGGCAGTTATATTTTCTTTCCACTAAAATTATCGCCCTGGGAAAGAAAGCCGCAGGAGAGCAATTTGAATGAACCCTATTTCTTTAAACTGGAAAACACGGATAAGCCGGATAAAGCTACTGCCGCACCCTTTAAGAGCATATACATTCATGAATATGTGACAGCCATGCAATGTTTTAAAAACAAAACGCCTGTGGATGCTACGATTTTTAAAATCACGCCACATGGGATTTTTGTAAATATATTGGGTAATAAAATACAGGCGAAGATTCCGGTTTCAAAAGATAATGGCGCCACATCTGCTAAAACGGAAGTGAAGATCGGGGATGTGATAAAAATTATTATTACCTATTTGGGCAGTTCACGGATTATTATTGAAAAGATGTAATGTTGCCATAAAACATTTACATATAATAAGGGCTTATCATTAAATAAACAATTACCCCGCTGATAGCCACATAAAACCACACTGGCCAGGTAATTCTTGTAAGTTTTTTGTGCTGCTCATACTCGCCAATTAAGGCCCTGTAAGCAGTAAACAGGATAAACGGGAGTATAATTGCTGCCAAAGGAATATGCGTAATCAGAATAATATAATAAAAAGTACGCAACCCCCCGGCCTGTAATTTTTCGGCATCGCTTACTATGCCGTTGTGGTCACTATCACCATACCGTGTATCGCCGGCCAGTAGATGATGCCCGATATAAGAAACCAAAAATAACACAGATAAAATAATGGCGGTTAACATGATGGTTTTATGCAACTGGTATTTTTTTTGTTTTACGGCAATCAATCCCGCAATCAATAAAATGGCTACCATCGAATTGATTACCGCATTCGCCTTTGCAAACAAATGTGGATTAAAACCCAGGTCAATATCCAATTTGAATTTTGATAAAAAAGCTACAGCGGCAAACACAACTATTGAAACGAACCATATCAGTAATTTGGCTTTCGGGTCATTTTTAATAAGGGATGGAGTTAACATAATACTAATGTCTGATTTCTGATTTTTAGATGTCTGATTTTTTTCGGCATCACCGGTTTTCTTCATGGGGAATAACAAATATCAGCCCGGCTTTTCTTTATTGCTTGAATGGCCCGGGGCACTGGTGGATTTACCTGTTACACAATTAAAGTTCCCCAATGTTATGCGGTACAAGAGAGTGACACAACGATGCTGCTATGGAACGCCTCTGTTCGGACAACATTAATTTTAGCTACGCCCAAACAATTCATCCAGGAATTCCTTGAAGCTCCGCTTCTTCTTTTTCTCTAACATCAGCAATGGAATATCACCTACCAGTTTGGCCTGCTTTAGGGTATCAAATCCATTGTACCATCCTCTTACCACCCTGTCCCTGTCTAATAAAAAGAAATTTTCAGTATGTATAAAAGCCGTGTCCACATTAGTATCCGCTATACTGGCCTTTAATTCATTTAACGCGAAATCGTAAATCTCTTTTTTATCGCCTGTAACAAACCACCAGCTATCATGATTATTGGTATAACGATCCGCGAATTTTCTTAACTGTGGTACTGAATCATGCTCTGGGTCAATACTGATGGAGATAAATTGAACAATGCTGTCATTGCTGTTTACGAAGGAATTTTGCAGCCGCTTCATGCTCTTTGCCATGTCCGGGCAAATGGAAGGACATCTTGAAAAGAAGAAATCAACCACCAATATTTTTCCTTTCAAAGAATTCAATGTAACGGTTTTTCCCAACTGGTTAGTAAAGGTCATATCCTTTACCTGGTGCCAAATGGTATCTGTAGTTGTCCTGCCATTTTTTTCCATCACGGCTATACTGTCAAAAAAATAACGACGTGGCATGTGTACCGTCTGGTCACTATACCATTTCACCATATAGTAACCGGCTAACGGTAAAATGATCGCCAACAATAATCCCGATATCGCCTTTTTGTTCATGCTGTTTTACTTCAATTTTACCAAACAAAAAACCATCGTTCCTTTAACCCGGACGATGGTTCTTTTATAAACATTTTTTAAAGATGCTATAATTTAAACGTGAATGGTCAATATTTCACGATTGCCCATTCACCCTGTCCGAACGGTGTTCAGACAGGCGGGCATCCACTAATTAAACCGCCACCTTACAAATAACATTACAATACTAATCTTTCGCCCCTTTTTCCTTTGCCGCTGGTTGTACTTTCTCAATTGGAGCCGGAGTGGCATTGTACCGGTTACGTAAAACTTTCCAACTGTTGCCATCCCATAAAAAGGCGGCGATGAACCAGATAAATAAACA
>JANOTW010000041.1:0-3105 GCA_031416575.1 Ferruginibacter sp. | reverse complement strand
CGAAGCTCCTTCTATCCATTTGTACACATCCGTATCATCAAATGGAAATTCGGAACATACTTTATTCTCCCTTTTTCCAGCGGCTGCAAGGAAGTTATCTATTCTTCCATGCTCCTTGCACATTTTTAAAATGTAAGGTATAGTGGTTGCAGCATTGACCTGCATTTTTGGTTTCCAAAAATTATCATTTACATGCACCTGCGTAAAAGCCACGGGCTGTATAGGGTAATCTTTTTTTTGTGCTGTTGCTGCTACAGCTAAAAAAGTACACAGTGGCAATAATATTTTTTTCATATAGTCTTTTGTTTTGTTTATTAATTGGAAAGTGTAATGGGTTTATACTTTATAATCAGTCGTTTTTATTTAATATTATCCAGCTCATCATTGTTCCTGTCGGGCGGGTCAACATTTAATAAATGCTTCACAAAGAAATCGCGTTTTCTTTTTCTTCCATAAAGGCCGCCATCGCTATGGCCCATGCCGGGTATTACCAAAAGATCAAATATTTTTCCCGCTTTAATCAATGCACCTGCCACACGAAGCGTTGTTTCAGGCGGAACATTGGTATCTGCCTCCCCTACAATTAACAGCAGGGAGCCTTTTAACCTGTAAGCATTGGTTACATTGGATTGTAGTGCATAATGAGGGCCAACAGGATAACCCATCCATTGTTCGTTCCACCATTGCTTATCAACACGGTTATCATGAGAACCCGCAGCAGATACTGCCACTTTATAAAACTCCGGATGAAATAATAATGCAGCGGTAGAGTTTTGTCCGCCCGCCGATGTGCCATATAACCCAACTCTTGAAGTATCTACATACGGGTATTTTTTTGCCAATGCTTTTATCCATAAAATCCGGTCAGGCAGTCCGGCATCAGCAAGATTTTTCCATGCAACATCATGAAACGATTTGGATCGGTTAGCTGTACCCATACCATCGCATTGCACTACAATAAACCCAAGCTCCGCCATGCTTTGCATTTCACCATAACCCAAAAAGCGCTTAGGTACAAAAGCATCCTGCGGCCCTGCATAAATATTTTCAATAACAGGATATTTTTTGGTTATATCACATTGCCCCGGCCTGTAAACAACGCCCCAGATTTCGGTAACACCATCCCTTGCCTTTGCTACAAAAACCTCAGGCATTCGCATGTGGAGTTGATTATAAATTGTTAAATCCGCCTGTTCCAAGGGCATAACCATTTTTCCGTCTTTGGTTAGATGCAGTTCCGTTACATCAGGCATATCGGGCCTGGAATAATTATCTATGAAATACTTTCTGTCTGGTGAAAAACCAAGCCGGTGGCTGGCATTGGCAGCAGTTAAGGAAACCAGGTTTTTCCCATCGAAACCTATACGGTAATAATGTATATTGTAAGGATCTTCACCCGCATTCATACCGCTGGCCCGGAACCATATCTCCCGTTTCTTTTCATCCACGCTATCTACATTTCTCACTACCCAATTGCCTTTTGTAACCTGGTTTATTACGCCGCCTTTTACCGCATCCACCAAATACAAATGGTTCCAGCCATCTTTTTCACTGCTCCAGATAATTTCATTGGTAACGGTTGTGTACCATGTAAATATCCTGCTTTCATAAATAAAGGTATTGGTCTTTTCATCAATAAGGTTCCGGGTATCGCCGGTTAACGCATCCACTTCAATCATGCGGTAACGTTGGTGGCCACGGTCGGCTTTTTCATAGATGAAATACCTGTTGGCAGTGCTCCGCCAATGTATCCACGGGTAACCTAAAAAATCATACAGGCCTGTATTTGTTTTTACAAGTTTCTTATCATCAAGGTTAATGGTAAACATTTCATAGCTTGTAAAAGCATCTCCCGGCTGGGCGTAATTATTTGATTTTAGCACACCCCGTGTAGTACTATCTACTGCGGAAAGAATATAATATACAAGCTTTTCCTTAATCGGGCGAATGTGAAAAACAACGAGGTATTTACTATCCGGTGACCATTGGATTTGTCCGTAAGGGTGAGCTGTATCACCATCATTGGTATATTGAATAGCATCTTTACCTGTTGCAGGTTGTACAAATACATTACCGTCTTTTGTATAAGCAAGCCATTGCTTATCAGGTGAAAGACTATCAGAAGCCCGTTGCCGTTCCCACCTACTCTTAATGTTGCCGGATACGATTTCATTATTTTTAACAGTAGCAAACGAGTCCACCTTCGTGCACCCGTAGGTTTTCAAATTAAGTTTATACCATTTATTTTTAACCTGCAGGAAAGCATTTTGATGTTTTTTATCAAATTGCATATCGGTAATGGGAAGCCTTGATGCAGTAAGAGGGGTGTCTATTAATTTATTTAAAGCTGTTGCAAGTTTTACGTAGTCAAAGGCTTTTTGCCTGATGCGGGCAACTGCGTTTACCCACCAATATTCCGCACTACTATCAGGCAGCAAATTCTTATACCAAAAACTATTATTGTCCGCCTGCCAGTAAGCCTTCACATTAGTTTTAAAAACACTATTCATAGCCTGGGAATCCAATACGGATGCATTTTTATAAGATTGCAGTACTTCTTGCCTTGTTGGCTGATATAATGGTAATGATTGTGCCCGTAATGGAGAATGTATGCTGAATGCAAAAAAAATAATAATCAATAAAGCGGAACGCAGGCTGGTAATATAATTCATAAACAGCTCATTAGAATTTATTAAGAACAAAGGATAAAATTAAGTTTAAGCAAACAGGTTTCTCAAATATAAATAACAAATAGTTTACGAATTTTAACCAAATTAAATAGGGTGCATCCCAAATTGTCGCTACAGTTATCAGGAACGTGGGCGGTGTCCCACCGGCCACGGCGGGCGTACCTTGGCTGGTGCCCCACCAGCCAGCGACAATTTGGGATGCAGGCATTAAATTAGAAATATGAAACGGGAATGGAACAGGATTTTCAGGAAAATATTCATAAAAAAAACAGCACATCATCGAAGCGCCCCTTTTTTTTCCATTGTTATAAGGCTATGGCAGCTTGTAAAACTTCCATTGGCTTTGATAATCCTTATTAATATTTTGATTCGTTAATATATTTCGCTGCATTTCTATCGGCATACTATTTTGCTG
>JANOTW010000040.1:0-5485 GCA_031416575.1 Ferruginibacter sp. | reverse complement strand
ATTTTTTTTTATCCCCTTACTTACTCGGGGGGTTCAACCAAAATGGGCCCCAACTTTTATCTGTTCGGTGGTGGGGGGCCCACCCCCCACGGCTGGCTTCCCTTGGCTGGTGTCCCACCAGCCAGCGACAATTTGGGATGCACCCAAAGCTAATCACTGAAATCCGATTGCTTTCCGGTTCTATTCATTAAAACATTGCTCAAATATGAAACAAAACTTTAATTATTTATTTTCAGCAAGGATATTGATATTCCTAACACTGTTTTTCCAACAGTTTTCCATCCAATTTGCAAATGCGCAGCATTATTCCTTAAATAATGAACTTATTAGTTTATCATTTGGTGAACAAGGAATTCGATCGCTGACAGATAAACGATTGAATAAAACGTTCACATTTTCCAGCGATCAGTTCCTGATTTCCCTGAACGGAAAGATCTTCGACAGCTTGCCTGCAAAATTTGAAGATATTACAGCTACCGCGGATAAGTTAACATATACTTACCGGATACCTGATTTTACCATAAAGGTTATTTATGAACTTGAAGGAAAAAATTTTTTCATTTCCAAACAACTTGAAATTTATCCAGATAAAAACGAGTCATTCCGGGTGGATCGGTTACGCCTGTGGGATATAAAATTAGAAGAAAAATTAAGCTCCTATTTTATACCTCATACAAAACATCCGAAACTTAAAACCGGTGACTATGGCGCTTTTTTGCGCTTCGCCGATGCAACTGGTTTAGTGATGACAGTTCAAAACCCTTTTCTGCAATTCAAAATGAACCAGGAAAAGCTATGCCTGGAATACCAACCCGATATGACCTGGAAAAAAGAATACGGGCCCTTTAAGTCGGATATTGGTAACATAGGCACCTATGCGCTTACCGGAAATCGCATTCCCTCAAAGATGATACCCGAATGGAAATGGACCAAAGGAATAGTTGCCATAACAGATGAGGAACAAGACGAGGCCGAAGTAGGTGCTTTCACTAAAATTGTCGCAAAATTTGTCCTGCCCCATCTAAATAAATCCATTAAAATGAATGTGGGCTGGTGTGAAAATGATTACCAGATTGATATTTCCAATGGAACTGGAAGATCAGAGTATAAACGAATTATAGATCAAACTGCGGCAATGGGCATGGATCATGTTCTATTCACCCCTTCGAATGCTACTTTAGGCAGCCGGGAAGAATCTACAGACGATTGGGGTTGGGAAAATCTTCTATGGCTGGGCCTTGGAATCAAAATAAGAAATGGAGAATGGGATGTGGAGAAGGACCCTATCCCGGCTTCTGTTCAGGAGATGCTCGATTATGCTAAAACGAAAAAGGTAAAATTAATATCATACCTGTATCCGGTTCTTCCCTTTGCCGGCAATCCAGAGTGGATTGTAGAGGGAAGCCCTTATCATCAAAAGAAGAAAAACGCCAGCCTGGGCGTAAGAAGTTTCCAGGATTATCTGATAAAGACACTAAGCAGGTTTTATGAGCGTACAGGCATTAGTGGTTATTCATACGATTATACTTATTTATGGTACGAAGGGACTAGCCGGTACGAACAATGGTGGGGTTGGTGCCGCGTTAAAGAAACCCTCCGTAAAAAATACCCTGAAATGATTATTGATGGCCGGCAGCTTGATCAGCTTTATGGTCCCTGGAGCTGGTTATCAAACTCCTTTCCGCATCCTACCGCTGAAGATGAACAACCCGAGAGTTTTATTCCCTTTCCCGATCTTCATTTTGACCGGGTATCAGCTAACCGCCAACGTTATACCGCTTATCGGTATAGGGTAAATGATTATTGTCCGCCGGCAATTATGCCGGGCTTTATGTTTCACCAGACCTCTCGTTTTGACGTAAAGGATGAAAAGCCGGTTCTTGCGCTGGAAGGTTTTCGCAGACGTGACTGGGATTACCTTGGCTGGAAATATTCTCTTTTTTCGTCTATTGGTACAGGTGGGTTAAACAATGTGGTTAATATGATACCAGCACGTGACCCGGAAGAATTACGTTATTTTTCCCAGGTTGATAAAAAATTCATTCGGGACTGGTTAAACTGGACTGATATAAATCGTGCATATTTAATGGAGACTAAGTTTATCCTCGGGCAGCCTGCCTTTGGCAAGGTAGATGGTACAACGGCCATAAAAGAAAACAAAGGTTACATCTTTTTATTTAATCCCAATGCACGCCGGTTGTCAGCCAAATTTTTTCTGGATGCCTCCATTGGAATAACGAAACCAGGCAATTATCAAATCAACATTCTACATCCTCAGGATGGCCTTCAAATCAGTCCGGGAAGCAAACACGTTTATTGGCAACAGGGGGATTTATTTGATATGGAAATGGACGGAGCATCTGCTATTGTACTATCAATCTCTCCTTATTCGGAAAAAACAACAGGGCCTCAATTATTCAATATAACAGGTAAAGCCAGGGTAACGGGTACAACGCTTTACCTGGAGGAGGTGAGCGGCGAAATGGGCAGTTCAGTAAGCTGGAGGGTTGGGTTACAAGAAAATAGAAAACTGGCGAAGGTTATTATAAATGGCAAACAATTTAACTTTACTCAACAAGGTAACACTGTAACAGGTATTATTAAATTTGCAGGCAGGTCCTTTTTCCCCATGCAGCAGGTTGGAGAGTTTGACCCACTTTTTACAGGAGGAACCTATGCCAGCTCATTCATTATACCGGAATGGATATTTGCGCAATTAAAACAGCGGAAAAAAGATTGGCCGATTCCCTGGAGCCCGGATGATTATAAAACTACCTGGCTGGTGCCTGAGCGTCTGTTATTATTTATTCAGGTAGCAGAGCCTGAAGACTCCATGGATGTAAAACTGAGCTTGAACGGCAAATCCGTAGAACTGATTAAAGCCTATTCATCGGTAAGGCCTAACCAACGTTCATTTGTTGGCTGGTATTGCGATGTTAGTAACCTGGTGCCTGAAATGGTGCATTCTCTCAAGCTTTCATTGCCAGTTCTCAGGCCCGGTCAATTTCAAGGTGTATTTTTTGAAAATGTAGAAAGGAAATACACAGACAAATTCTCCACACGATAAAAGTAAAACAACATCTATAAAATTTCACATTATGAAAAAAATCATTCTTTTCTTCTCCATTCTTGCAGCAAGTAGTTTGTCTGCGCAAAACAAAGACTATCCAATACAGGGTGTACCTTTCACCGAAGTAAAACTCGATGATAAATTTTGGTTGCCCAGGATAAAGACTAATCAAACTGTTACCATTCCCGCTTCATTTGCCCGTTGCGAATCGACAGGAAGAGTCAGGAACTTTGAAATGGCGGCGGCAAGATCAGGAAAGTTTTGTACCATCTACCCTTTTGACGATACTGATATATACAAAACAATAGAAGGCGCTTCTTTTTCACTCAGTTTATACCCGGATCCCCGTTTGCAATTGTACATGGATAGTTTGATAGAGAAAGTGGCTAAGGCGCAAGAGCCGGATGGGTACTTATATACAGCCCGTACCATTGATCCTTTAGTACCGCATAGCTGGTCTGGTAATACGCGTTGGTCAAAAGAAAGGGAGCAGAGCCATGAATTGTACAATGCAGGCCATTTATATGAGGCGGCGGCCGCTCATTATTTGGCTACCGGCAAAAAAAACTTGCTGAATATCGCTTTAAAGAACGCGGACCTGGTATGTTCCGTTTTTGGCCCAGGTAAACTGGTGGTAGCGCCCGGGCATGAAGTAATCGAAATGGGCCTGGTAAAGTTGTACCGGATTACCGGCAAAAAAGAATACCTCCAAACTGCAAAATTTTTTATTGAAGAAAGAGGCCATTTCAAAGGTTATGATTCTACAAGTAAAGACCCTTATAAAAATGGGGCCTACTGGCAGGACCATATACCTGTAACGGACCAGGATGAAGCTATAGGCCATGCCGTCAGGGCAGGCTATTTATATGCTGCCATGGCAGATGTGGCAGCGCTCACAGGCGATGAGAAGCTATTAAATGCCATAGATAAAATTTGGAACAATGCAGTAAGTAAGAAAATTTACATTCAGGGTGGTGTAGGAGCAGTACCCAGTGGGGAAAGATTTGGTGATAATTACGAGTTGCCGAATACAACAGCTTACAACGAAACCTGCGCAGCCATTGCAAATGTTTATTTCAATTCCCGTATGTTCTACCTGCATGGCGATGCAAAGTATATTGATATACTGGAAAAATCGCTGTATAATGGCTTGATTTCGGGTGTTGGCATGGATGGTAAATCATTCTTTTATACCAATGCCATGCAGATACACAACAGTTTTACGCATAATAGCATGGAGGCGGAACGTGCGGGCTGGTTCCCTTGTTCATGCTGCCCAACTAATGTGGTTAGATTGATACCTTCGGTTGGGGGATACGTATATGCAAAAAATGGTTCAAACTTTTACGTGAACCTCTTTATCAATGGCAGTACGGATGTTTCAATAAATAACAAGGCGGTTCAGATCGTTCAACAAAATAATTATCCATGGGATGGCGGCCTTACTTTCAAAATTAACCCCATGACCGCGGTTGAATTTAATTTAATGATCCGTATTCCCGGGTGGGCGCAGAACAAGGCGATGCCGACAGACCTTTATTCTTTTTCCTCTTTCTCTGACAATAAAGTAACCATTAATGTGAACGGGTTGCCAGTGGATTATAAAATTGAAAAGGGATATGCAATAATCAAAAGGACCTGGAAAAAAAACGACGTAGTAGTTGTAAACCTTCCCATGGAAGTGAGAACAGTAGTAGCCAATGAAAATATAAAAGCCGATATAGGCAAGGTAGCCATTCAACGGGGCCCCCTCATTTATTGTGCGGAATGGGTCGATAATAATGGCAAAACCAGTAACCTCATTGTTCCGTCAAACACCAAATTCACCACAGAATTTAAACCCGGTTTATTAAACGGTATTATGGTATTGAAGGCTGAAGTTCCGGCGGTAAAAATTTCGGCCAATGGTGACGCCATCAGCACTTCAAGGCAATTGTTTACTGCTATTCCTTATTATTCGTGGGCGCATAGGGGTAAGGGTGAGATGACAGTTTGGTTCCCTGCTAAAATCAAAGATGTTGAATTGTTTGCAAATGAGTAAAAATGGCAAGGCAGGATGGTACAGCATTTAGCTTTCCGCTACTTATCCTTTTGTGAAAAATTGTTCATGAATATTAATTACTGATAACCGGGAGTGGATAGTTTTGCTGTTATACTGCACAACGGGTAAATTCAGAAATCCTGATCCTTCGCAAATTAAAATCATCGGTTAACACCCTGCAAGGGTTCAATTTGAATAGCCCGGGTGAAACCCGGGGATGAAAAGTTTCAGTTTCAACAACCCCAACGGGGTTGAATTATTGCACCTTATTTATATTCAACCCCGTTGGGGTTGTTGAAACATAATATGAATAACCATGGGTTTCACCCACGGCTATTCATATTCAAGCCCTTCGGGCTTTTACCTGTAGGTTT
>JANOTW010000039.1:0-7879 GCA_031416575.1 Ferruginibacter sp. | reverse complement strand
CTTTTTTTTTCAGGCCACACTTCTAACTTATTCATGTTTTATTTATGCCTTCAAAAAAAGAGGGATAAGCAGTTTGCCCTTTTAGCAACTGTAATGGTGGGTTTTCTATTGTTGGTGCAGCATGTACATTATTCTATTGATGTAATCGCGGCCATTATATTTACTTATGGGTTGGTTAAATTAATAAAACGGCTGAGTTTTCTAACCGTATAATCAATCCGCTGAATAAAATAAATAAATATTGATCACAGGTGTACCCACCGATCCTGCCATGCAAAAAGTTAAACGGAATTTATCAACAATGGTTCCTTCAAAGAAAAAAATTACCTTATTAGCGGGCAGGTAATATTTTATAAGGAAAGGTTGATACAATTAAAAGCAGCCCGTTGATTTAACTAAGCTTGTTTAGTTTTTCAATTGATATAATTCGTAAAAAAGTTTACAATGTTTTTCAATCAGCGTATAAGGATCACAGTGCCCTTACGGAATATTTCATTTCCAGCATAACCAATTGCTGAAGCTGTCCATATGTAAGCACCCGGGTTTTGGGCTTTGCCCTTAAAAACACCATTCCATCCTTTGGAAGATACCGCCGTAGAAAATACAACTTGTCCAAACCTGTTGTAAATCGTGAAATTTTTAAACTGTTTAACACCTGCCGGAAGTGCTTTTAATATTTCATTCAATCCGTCCCCATTAGGTGTAAATGCACGTGGTACATAAATTTCAGGCCCATCGTATATTTTTATATTGAGTGTATCAAACGATTCGCAACCCAAAGGCGTAAACGCTCTTAAAACATAGCTTCGGTCAGTATTGTTAATCGCAATAGGATTGAAGATATTTGGATTGCTTAACCCGGAAGCCGGGCGCCATTCATAGCTAATTCCCCCACTGGCCCATAACTGAACAGGCTGATTGGTTGCGGCAATAGTATCATTACCTGCAAAAACATTGGTTGCATAAATAGTAATATCTCTTTGAATGGTATCCGAGGAGCACCCTGTTGAAGAAAGGGCGAATAATTTAACGGGAAATTTTCCGCTGGATGTATAAACATGCCGTGTATCCTTTGAAGTGGCAAATGTACCGTCCCCAAATTTCCATTGCCATTGGGTAATACTGCCACCTGACTTATTAATTCCTTCAAAACTTATATCAGTGTTTTTACAGGCATCGGATACCGTAAAGTCAATAACAGGCCGGGGATTAATATATATTTCTCCAAACGTGGTATCGCTATTGCACCCTTTGCCATTTTTTACAATCAGTTTTACCTGATGGTTGCCGCCGGTGAAAACAGTAGCCGCATTTTGGGTAAAAGCGGAACTTCCATTATCAAAACCCCACAACCAGCCCTGGATTGTTCCTGAGGTTATAACGGATGAATCTGTAAACTGAACTGATTTGTTTTCACATAAAGGTAAAGAATACCCGAATTTTGCAAGCGGTGTGGATTCAATATTGATTAGTTTTTTTACCGTGTCAGATATACAACCGTTATTAGTTTTTGCCACCAACTGAATGATTATATCGCCAGCCGTATTGTAAGTTGTAGTTGTATTTTTAGAAGTAGCCGTAATACCATTCCCTAAGTCCCACCACCAGTTACTAACAGAATTTGGCCCGGAAGTATAAGACGAATCAATAAATGAAGCAGGTAAAAATAAACAGATTGGCGCATTTTTAAAATAAGCGACCGGTGGTGGTACTATATTTACTGGTTTGATGGCGATATTACTTACACATCCATTGGCGCTTTTAGTAAAAAGGGATACTATGTGCCGCCCCGGGGAATTATATACAGTTGAAGGATTTTTAGTATAAGCAACTGTAGTATTGGCAGAGTCCAGGTTCCATCGCCAGTATGCGATGGCGCCATCATTTACAGCGGAAATGTCGTTAAACCGCACAGAAGAATTCACACATTGACTATCAGTAAAAGAAAAATCCGCCGTCGGTTTTTCATACACCTGTACGATATGGCCAATGGTGTCTGATACACATCCTTCCAGGGATTTTACTGCCAGCCTTGCCCTTTTAAAACCCGGTGTTGCATATATTATTGATGGGTTTTGTGAAATCCCGGATTCACCATTGCCAAAATCCCAAAACCAATTATTAATGGTACCAAATGTTGCGGAAGATGTATTGTTAAAATTTACTGAAGAATCGAATGAGCAGGCATTATTAAAAGTAAAATCCGCCAAAGGGATACTCCCCACAATAATCTTTTGGGTATTTACTTCTACACAACCATCTGCACCCAGTACAGTTTGCACAATTGTATAGTTACCTGCTGCGGTATAAGTGTGTACCGGATTAGTATTAACAGAATCAATGGGACTTCCATCTCCAAAATTCCAATAGGATTTTTGGATTGGTGCAAATGAAATGGTGGAATCGAAAAATGTGATCTTCTCCCCTACACATTTTTTTTGATTGGGCAAAAATCTAAAGGCTGGCTTTAATACAGCACACATTTTTTGTAAATTTTTTTCGCCACCCGTGCTCCCTGTAAAGCCCCAAAATAATAATGGATTACCGCCAAAAACATCCGCTACTAAATCTTTAACTACACTTAATCTTAAAACACCATCAACATATACTGACAAGGTTTTTGTGGGTTCATTCCACCATATCCTTAGTTGGTGCCATTGGCAATCCTCAATATTATCGTTGCCGGCTAAAGCTCTCACCGGCCCTGCTATATTATTGACAGGCAAAGGAGCTATCGGGTCTTTATGATTTAAATCGCCATTTAATTGAATGGCGATGTGATCAAAAAAAGGGTCCCCATCCGCTCCGGGCGTTGTCGGGCTTCCATTTTGATGGGTATCAATTGT
Organism: Ferruginibacter sp.; assembly: GCA_031416575.1. Lineage (GTDB taxonomy): Bacteria > Bacteroidota > Bacteroidia > Chitinophagales > Chitinophagaceae > Ferruginibacter. The sequence goes on along the minus strand of JANOTW010000039.1, from coordinate 5,033 downwards.
AACACCCACAGCCGGGCTTATCCCAAAGTAACCAAGACCAGAGCCCTGGCTCCCAACTTTGGTACTGATGGGCTGCAGTACAAACGCAATTCCATCTGCTCCGGGGTTGTCTGAACATCCAAGGAAAACATCAAATTTGAAATCGAATGACCGGGTTAAATTAATTTTATTATTATTCCAAACAGAGCCGCTTTGCTGAAAAGCATCATTTGTCAGCGTATAACAGTTGCAGTTGTTCTGTGATGCATTGCCATTAAGGGTATATTGACCAAAAAGAGAATTGGCCATTAATAAAAAAACCAAGAAGAATAAAAACTTTTCAAACATGGTATATTGAAACACTTAAGTTATATAATCAACTCTACCTTGCTAACTTAATGCCAAAAAAGGCCATCTGCTTGTTAGCGGATGGCCTTAATTAATTTACCAGCTATAAAATTACCAGCCTTTTTTAGCTACGCCATCTTTAACTGCTTCCAAGGCCCTGGCTTCACCAAGCATCGTGGTCATTTTATTACCCTTGCCGTCATGACCTTGGGCCATGTATCCGCCACGGGCTGTTTTGGTTATCACTGCATCCTGCATGGGAACATTTTTTTCTTTTGTTTTCATGCAATAAGCTGTTAACATGTTTGACATTTTGTAGAATTTATGGTTAGTAAATATGGGTGAAGTAGTAAACTTCATGGTACAAGCTACTAAAAATATTGGTTTTGGCAAAAAATACAGTGGAAAGGTAATTTCGGCTGGATGCTGAGGACTGAATTTTAGATAGTAATCCCATTAAAAATCCTAAACCGGAGGTGATGCAATCCATAATAATTAGTTGATTATTGAATTTTATATAATTGGATGAAAAAGGAAGTCATTTAAACGGTTAGGAAAATGTATGATTTACCACAACTTGTATATTAAAATCTTAAAAGCCTTTGCCACCAATGCTTTCATCGTTTTTTAATTTTTATTGGCTATTTGGTTTTTACCTTCCATCGCAATTTTGTAATGTTTATTGGAATGGCTGTTTTGCGTAAGGAATTAAATATAATAATCAACCTTCTGCAAGCACTTCCTTTATAACAATATGACATCTGTTAGTCCGGTAAGTTTGTAATCTGTATTCACAAAATACCATCCCAAAATGGCTTTGATGGAATTTCACCCTTCGTATATCGCCCTACGATGAAATTTCATTTGATAAACTATTTCCTGAATGAAATGATCAATTCTTTTGCCTCCTGCGACAAAGCGGTTGCCCGGGGTTTACCATACTGCAAAAAATAGAAGTACATGCAGCCATCCGCATTCATTCTAAAATCAATATCCTGGATTACCTTGTTCATTTTAAAAAAATGAAGTGAACCATCATATCCACATTTATAATTCGCTTCAACAGACCGCCCGGAAATGAAGGTTGCCAGTTGTACTATTTTTTGCTTATCCCTGGTAATTTTTACTGCCACTACTGTATCCATAGTTCCATCTCCTTTAAAATAATTTACGGCCACACTATCTGAATTGATTATGAGCGCTTTTATTTCTTTATTGGGATGATTGCAGGCCATTAATATACCAACGGTACTAAAAATATAAAAGATATGTTTCATGTGATAAAGATAATAAAAGTAACTTTTTACGCTTAGATAAAAAAAAGACCACCAATAAGAATAAAGGTGGTACAAGCATGAGAATTTGCTATTTGCTTAAGGAAAAACTTGATTATGATTGCTACATTTTGATCGCTATTGGAACACTAAATTGAGATTAATATGTTATGGGAATATTAGCAAATGATTACCCTAAGGTTACGTATTCTTCACAAGGGATAAAAACGTGCATAAGATTTTTTTGTCCGGGCATTGAAACCTTGGGCATCATCGTTGCGTCGCCCTCTTGTACATAATACCATTGGGGAACTTTAATTACGTTTTAAATTAATAATTTTTACCTCCTTTTGGAACATCCCGATTTTTCGGGAAAGCCTGTCCCGATTCATCGGGAGGGATGGGGGTAGCCTGTTTTATTTGTGTAGGGGACCAAATAAAATATCACTAATTTATCCCTTGCGCAGTATAATATTATTTTTGATAAGTTGTTTTACTAACCTGGCCGTTGGTGTCGTATTCACTGGTGCTTATCAGTTTTCCGCTACCATTGTTATTCTTCCAGATGCCGGTTTTTAAACCATTTTTATAATCACCTGCACTTTCTACCAAACCATTTAGATAATAATATTTTGATGGCCCATGGTATTGGCCAAAGGAATCCAATGGCAACCGGGCAATCAATTGCCCATTGGTATTAAGTACAAGAGGGCGATGCATCGTCAGACTGTGCAAAAACTAAAATACAAAAATAAACACTGACTTACCCACAACTTATTAAACGGTACATCAAAATGATTGGCAAGGATGTCATACAAGGTATGAACTATAAACAAGGCATAGCAAGAGAACAAATGAGTATGTTCAGTTCGGATTGTCAAATTGCAACAGACAATCCTGTACGTGTTATAGACATGTTTGTTGAACAACTGGATTTAGGCAAATTGGGTTTTAACAAAACAACTTTAAGCAAAGAGGGCCGTCCTCCCTTTGAGGCCAGATACCTCCTTAAACTTTACTACTATGGCTATTTAAACAAAATACGCTCTTCCCGTAAACTTGAAGCAGAATGTTTTCGTAATGTAGAGCTTTGGTGGCTGCCCTATCAGCTAACCCCGGTTACCATACGATAGCAGATTTTCGCAAAGACAATGCGGCTTCATTTAAAAAAGCATTTAAGCTGTTCGTAGCTTTTTTAAAGGGCGAAGATTTGTTTGAAGGTAAAACGATAGCAGTGGATGGTACCAAGATGAGGGCCCAAAACAATAAGAAGAATAATTTCAATGAGTCAAAGTTCGCTAAGAGTTTGGCATATATGGAAACCAGGACAGAAGAATACATTAAGGAACTTGATGCCTGCGGTGCACAGGAGGATAAACAAGCATCCGAATTAAAAAAGAGGGACGTTACCAAAAAGCTTGTAGAACTAAAGGAGCGGAAAAAGTATTACCAGGAGCTACAGGGTACTATGGTAAAAAGCGGGGAGAAACAAATCAGTATGTCTGATCCCGACAGCCGCTCTCTTCCTATAAAGGATGGCATAACTGATGTATGTTATAATGTACAGGCAGTAGCGGATAGTAAGCATAGTTTGATAGTTGCATTTGACACAATCAATACAACCGATCAGGGGCAATTGTGTACAATGGCTACCGAAGCCATGAAAACCCTTGGAGTAGAACAAATTCAGGCGCTGGCAGACAAAGGATACCATACAGGAAAAGATCTGGAAGCGTGTAAAGAAGCACATATTACTACCGTGGTGGCTTATCCGGAAAGAAGCAATAAAAACACGGATCCCGCTTATCAGACGTCCGCATTCAATTATGATAAAGAACAGGATAACTATACCTGTCCTCAGGGAGGTATCCTTACTACCAATGGCAAAGAGTATGAAAAAGCAAAAGAAGGAAGACCCGGCTATTCGGTAAAAAAGTATGTTACAGACCAATGCCTCATCTGTGTGGCAAAATACCTTTGCACCAGGGCCAAAAGCAGGGAAATAGAAAGAAGCCAGTATCAGGATATAGTTGATGAGAATAACAAAAGAGTAGATGAGAACAAGTCATTGTATAAAAAAAGACAACAACTGATTGAACATCCTTTTGGAACAATCAAACGAAACTGGGGATACACCTATACGTTACTGAAAGGCAAAAAGAAGGTCAATGGAGAGATGGCAATAATTTTCACAGCGTATAACATAAGGCGGGCTATGTCCATACTTGGCGTTAGTGAGTTACTAAGCAGGTTAAAAGCACATAAAGCAGCTAACAAAGCTAATAAATCAGGCATATTATGTTCATTTGGATTATTCAGAACAATAGGGAGTGCTATGGCAGCCTAACAATTAACAATACACAGTGTGTAATAGACCCTGACAGGGGTAAAAACACTATACGAATTGCTTCGTATAACGTGAATTTGGTTTTTTCACAGCCTGTCGTTGCATCGCCCTCTTGTACTTGATACCATTGGGCAACTTTAATTACGTTTTAAATTAATTTCAGCGTGTATTTATTTGGTTATCGTGCAAAATAAATATCACTAATTTATCCCTTGCGCAGTATAAAAATGGCGAAATAGCATTGCCCGGAAGTATTGGGACAGGCTCACCAGCCCGGTTACCTGCTTACGTGTACCCATATTTTGGATGCGATGTTGCCGCCATTTTTTTTCATTTGTATTTAAAAGTTATAAGAAATACCACAACTTAAATAGTAGTTGCCCTTAGGTTTTACGATGTCGAACCCTGTTGAAAAATCTAACTGCAAATGTTTATTTAATTGGTAAGTTATACCGATGTCTGATACATAATTAAGTTGTACTTGCGGCGCTTTGTATAAATACAATTCTATAAACGAATTTAGTTTTCCATTAACCGCATAAGAAAATCCAATTAAACTATTCGTTGTTGGTTTGCCTGAAATATCCTGCCAGTTGGCGCCAATATTATAATAAATGCTGCTACCACTTTTTAAATTATGGCTGAAACAAAACTCCATTGCTAACCCCGAAGATTGTTGAGCAGTGGAGAACGGCGGCGGGTAATATTCAATAATAAATGCAGTTTTAGGAATAAATTTATTTTGCCTGAATAGTAAAGTTTTCATTCCTAATGATGGCCCGGATGCCCCATAAATCTTTTTTTTCGGGTCGTATTGTAAACCAAAATCCAATCTTGCTTCAAAGCGTTTGCTGATGCCATACTTTAATGTATTTTCCGAAAGTTGATAAATACCATAATGGTTATATTTTGAAATATCAAAGCCAGTAGCGATTTGCCAGGATTTTTTATTAATCAGGTCCGGGGCATCTGATAAGCCCGGTCTGTCAGACGCGAAATTTTCGTCTTGAGCAAAAAGATTGAAAGCGTGTAATAAACAAAAAAATAAAAAAGGAAGTTTCATAATTAAGTGGGGCGGTCATTTA
>JANOTW010000038.1:0-2550 GCA_031416575.1 Ferruginibacter sp. | reverse complement strand
ATTGGATAAGGCTATACCTTAATTGTTTGGCTACCAGACGATGTGTTAAATCGTTGTTGATATCCATGCTGCAGAACAACAATTTACCTTTACCCACCTTTGCTTCTATTATGCCCGCCATGGTACGATTTTTAAAAAAGTTATCGATCGCTCTTAACACGATAGCAGAAGCGCTAATACCGGAGCTATCCAATACCAGGGTGGTTGAGTTTTTACACAAGTCCCACCATTGCCAGTTAGAATATGTATCAGTTGGAAAATGTTTAAATGCAGGATGAGCAGGATCAATCATTAGCCCCATGGTGCCTGGCTGGTTAGGGAAATGAACCGGGCTCCAAAACACCTGGACAAATTTTCCTTCAACGCCGTTTATCTTTTCTTTTGCGGGATTTAGTAAAACCTTTTTCCCTTCATTCAGTGCTTTGATGGCATCGTCTGCGTTGGTTGTAAAAAGAATTTCGTTTTCATTTGTCGAAATATTTTTTGGATAAACCCAGATATTCCATTCGTTGCTGTATTTGGTATTTTCAATACTTACTGAAACGGTTAGCTTTTGTGCCGTGGTGATTTTATTTAGAGAAGCTACAATATTTCCAACGGTAATTCCATTGCCAATATCAATTTTTGAAACGGAAAATTTATCGTTTGCGATCAGCATATTTTTGTTATTGGAAATTATCCATTTAATGGTTGGCTGATTGATTATAGTATTGCCAAAATTTGCGATCTCTACGGAAGCCATGAACTTTTCATCATTGGTGTAAGCCGCTTTTGGAAACCTGATCAATGGAACAACAGGAGAACAAAATTTCCTAAAATCAGCTGGCGATATTATTCCCTTGCTATCCCAAAAAGCATCCAGTATGCCCACCAATGCTGTCCCCTGTCCAGGAAAATCATGCAGATCCAGCAATTGAAAACCACTCACTGCGCTTGTTTTTAATGCTCTTTCAATTTCTTCTTTATACAACAGCAAGGCTAACTTTCCACTTGCCTTTGTGTAAGAACCGGCTAACCCAAGTAAATTTTTTCTTTCCAGGTCTTTTTGAATGGCAACAAAATTAACAGGCTTCAAAACACCCGTGTATTTAGGTATTTCCTTCATGTTTGGATATACAGCGTATTGTCCAATTTCATGCGTGATTAACGGAACGGTTAAACCTTCCGTAGCGGTGGCATAATCTTTATTGAATGCAGGAGATTCGGCATCAAAAATTCCCTGCCCCCGCACCCATCCTTTTTTGGTGTATTGTGTTATCAGGTAATCATCTGCAGCCTGCGGCGATTTTCCATAGCCTTCTTCAAAAGTGAAAGAAGTGGTGGTATATAAACGTCTATTATCTTTTGCTTTCAGCAGGTTTACCTCGTCTGAAAGCCATTGCATATTTCCCTGCAATTCATTACCCATACTCCAAAAACAAAATGAAGGATGGTTGCCATAATATTTAATTATTCTGTCTGCCTCAGCTTTTAAAAAATTATCTGCCGCCGCATCCTTACCAATTTTTAAACTCCATACCGGCAACTCTACCTGCAGGTAAAAACCCAATTCATCTGCTACCGCAAAGGCTGCTTCAGGAGGGCACCAGCTATGAAAACGCAAATGATTTAAGCCATACGATTTTGCAATGGTAAAAACCCTCAACCAACCAGCCTTCTCCATAGGTGCATGTCCTTCTTTTGGAAAAATACTGCACTCCAATGTACCACGCAGAAATAATGGACGCCCATTTATTTGTAGTTGTGCACCAGCATTTTTTATTTTTCTGAAGCCGAAGGAAGTTGTTTTGGTATCGGCACCATTACTTGTTTTTATCGTAGCAGCAAGCCGGTACAATACAGGATTAAATTCGTCCCATCTTTTTATAGGACCTTTAATTTTAATGGTAGTATTAATTTCAGTTTCACCAATGTTTAACACAACTGCACTATCAAAAGAAGTGGTATTATTTGTGGAGGTAATTGAAAAATTAATAGTAGTTTTTACTGTTGAGTTTGTTTCATTGTGAATACTGCTTGTCACTTTCAGCCTATTGCTTTCTCCATCACCATACACCTGCACATTTTCTATAAATACTTTTTCCTTTGCATTGATACCTATTTTACCAATCACACCATTCCAAATAATTTGGGTCTCTTCTGTATAGGTATGTGCAAAATTCTGCTTTCCTAAACTGATATCAAATTTCTTGCTGTTGTCTATCCGTAGGGTAATAACATGTTTTCCAGGTTTTAAAATTGACAAACTATTAAATGTATGTGGCGCTACCAAACTCTCACCTTTTTCATTCAGGGGTTTTCCATCAATCCATATTGATGTTGCCCAGAGTACTCTTTCTAAAAATATCTCTGCATATTTATCTTCCCATCCGGCAGGAATTATTATCTCTTTTTGATACCATGCAGCACCTGTGTAGGATACTTTGCGCCATAAATGCAGCATCACTTCCCTTTTTAATTCAGGCAAAACCTTTACCGGATTACCAAAACCTGCATCATCCATGGTGCCAGGCAATTTTATTTTCTGCGTAAAAAAAGAAGCAGGCTTAT
>JANOTW010000037.1:0-7226 GCA_031416575.1 Ferruginibacter sp. | reverse complement strand
TAACTAACCGACGAATCAACCAACGATGAAAACAAAAGAAGATATAGTACTAAACTGGCTGCCCAGATATACCGGCGAAAATTTGGAAAATTTTGGAGCGTATATCCTGCTTACAAATTTTTCCAATTACGTGGATATGTTTGCAAAGTGGAATAAAGTAAAAGTAATTGGCAAAGACAGGCCAATGCAATGCGCCACTGCTGATAATATTACCATTATCAATTTTGGAATGGGTAGCCCCGGCGCAGCCACTATTATGGATTTGCTGACAGCTATAAAACCTAAAGCTGTATTGTTTTTGGGCAAATGTGGCGGTTTAAAAAAACGCAATAAAATCGGCGACCTGATATTACCCATCGCGGCATTAAGGGGAGAGGGAACAAGTAATGACTATTTTCCTCCCGAAGTGCCGGCATTGCCTGCGTTCATGCTGCAAAAAGCGATTTCTACCACCATCAGGGATTATGCCTGCGACTACTGGACCGGTACGGTTTATACCACCAACCGCCGTGTGTGGGAACATGATGATGTGTTCAAGGAATACCTGCAACGCATACGGGCTTATGCAATTGATATGGAAACAGCCACTATTTTTACGGTAGGCTTTTACAACAAAATTTCTACAGGCGCTTTATTATTGGTAAGTGATAGCCCAATGGTTCCGGAAGGTGTTAAAACAGAGGCAAGCGATATAAAAGTTACCTCAGAGTTTGTGGAACGCCATTTAAAAATCGGCATTGATTCGCTTAAGCAATTGATTAATGATGGGTTGACGGTGAGGCACCTGCAGTTTTAAAAAAATTTTTACGCAATATTTTTATCCATTAATTATCATCATCGTTGAATAAGACTAAGTGGTCTTAAATCGCTTTGATCGTATGCTAATAGTTATAAAGCAGTCATTCTATGTACGACCTTACAACAACTAATAAAACGAACAACAAGCCAAGCGATTGATGCAAAAATATTCAGTAAACCAACACCTTATAGAAACGATATTAGCCTGGGTAAATTCAGGCGAAATTGCCATTCCAGAAATTCAAAGGCCTTTTGTTTGGGACAGCACAAAAGTTCGTGATTTAATGGATAGCCTGTACCAGGGCTATCCCATCGGTTATGTTATCGCCTGGCGAAATCCAAATGTCCGCTTGAAAGACGGTAGCATGAGTGAAGGAAAAAAAATACTTATTGACGGGCAACAAAGAGTTACTGCATTGACGGCGGCAATATTGGGCCAATATGTAATCAACAAAACTTACCAACGGGTAAAAATTAAAATTGCCTTTAACCCAGTAAGTGAAAAATTTGAAGTCCAAAATCCCGCAATCCTTAAAGATAAAACCTGGCTTCATGATATTGCAGAAGCAATAAACGGCAAAACCGATTTATTTGAAGTTGCCGACAACTATTTTGAACTTAATCCGGATGTAGATAAAAAGCATGTTAGAAATTCCTTTTCAAACCTGATCAACATTTCAAAAAAACAAATCGGGCTTATTGAATTGTCACACGATTTAGACATTGAAACTGTTACGGAAATTTTTATCCGCATCAATTCAAAAGGTGTTGTATTAAGCCAGGCGGATTTTGCAATGAGCAAAATCGCCTCAAATAACCAATACAAAGGAAACGAACTAAGAAAAGCGATTGATTATTTCTGTCATTTAGCTATTTCGCCAGAGTTTTTCAAACATATAGTTGACAATGACAAGGAATTTGCAAAGACAGATTTTTTTCAAAAAATGCAATGGCTAAAAACTGAAAACGAAGATTTATACGACCCAGATTACAATGACCTTATCCGTGTTTCCTTTACTTCTCAATTCAATAGGGGGCGGTTATCTGATTTGGTAAGTTTGCTATCAGGTAGAAACTTTGAAACAAGAACTTTTGAAGAGGCTATTGCAGAAAAATCCTTTGCAACTTTAAAGGCTGGGGTAAACAGTTTCATAAACGAAACAAATTTTAAACGGTTTTTGATGATTATTAAATCCGCCGGATTTATCTCACCAAAATTGATCCGTTCACAAAACGCTATAAATTTCGCTTACATTGTTTATTTAAAACTTAAAGAGTTAGGAGTTAATTCCGTATCTATTGAAAACTATGTAAGGCGTTGGTTAGTTTATTCAATCCTTACAGGCAGATACTCGGGTTCACCGGAAAGCGTATTTGATTTTGACATTAAACAAATTTCTCAGAAACCTTTTGACGAATACTTAAAAGAAAAAGAAGAAGGCGAATTGTCTGAGGCATTTTGGAATGCATCATTGCCACAAAGCTTAGACACATCAGTTGCGAGCAGTCCTTACTTCCACGTTTTTTTAGCATCCCAGGTTAAAGCCAATGACAAAGGGTTTTTATCAAAAGACGTTTTAGTAAGCGACCTCATTTCACTACGTGGCGATATTCATCATCTTTTTCCAAAGGACTATTTAAAGAAATACGGATTAGACAGGAGCAAATACAATCAAATTGCCAACTACGTTTTTATGCAAACAGAAATCAACATCAAAGTTGGTAACAAACCCCCTAAGGACTACTTTGAATTAGTGAACAAACAAATGCATGAAAACAACCGGCAGGTAAGCGGCCTTGCAACAGCTCAAGAACTTTTAGAAAACTTGAAAATGAATTGTGTTCCTCCGGAAATATTGCAAATGAGTATTGACAATTACAACGACTTCCTGACCTTAAGACGAAAACTTATGGCTAAAAAAATTAAAGAATATTATTTCTCCTTATGATGCAAAACGTATATTCCTACCACCAACTCTCCACCTTTGCTAAAAATATCTTTCTAAAAATCGGTTGCAGTAATGCCAATGCCGAAACTGCTGCCAAAGTATTATTGTCTGCGGATTTACGTGGTGTTGACAGCCACGGTATCGCCAGGTTAACCGGCTATGTGCGCCTCTGGGAAGTGGGAAGAATTAATGCCAATCCAACTATTCAAATTATACACGAAACCCCATCCACTGCTGTAATAGATGGAGATAAAGGTTTGGGACTGGTAGTAGCTCCCGCAGCCATGCAGGTAGCCATTGATAAGGCAAAGAATGTGGGTACCGGTTGGGTTAGTGTTAAGAACAGCAATCATTTCGGCATAGCGGGTTATCATGCAATGATGGCTTTGGATAATGATATGATCGGTATCGCCATGACGAATGCTTCCGCCCTGGTGGCGCCTACTTTTTCAGTGGAAAGATTGTTGGGAACCAACCCGATTGCCGTAGCCATACCTGCCGGTAATGAACAACCATTTGTAGCCGATTTTGCTACCACTACGGCAGCTAATGGAAAGCTGGAAATATTACAACGCAAAAACCTGGATACACCAATCGGGTGGGTACAAACGAAAGATGGTGGGCCGAGTACCAGCGCCAGCGAAGTGAAAAACGGTGGCGCTTTATTACCACTTGGGGGCGATAAAGAGCATGGCAGCCATAAGGGGTATATGCTGGGGTCAATTGTAGATATTTTTTCCGCTATTTTGAGCGGCGCCAATTATGGCCCGTGGGTGCCTCCTTTTCCTGCTTACATACCCATGCCGGAAAATTTACCAGGTGAAGGCATCGGGCATTTTTTTGGCGCCATGCGTATTGACGCCTTCAGGCCGGCAGCGGATTTTAAATTGCACATGGATAAATTGATACAACGTTTCCGGTCAGCCAAAACCATTAAAGGGGAAGCCTGCGTAATTATCCCCGGTGATCCTGAAAGAGAAATGGAAAGGGAAAGAATGATTAATGGGATTCCTTTATTACAGGCGGTAATAGATGAATTGAATATACTGGGTGCAAAATATAATCTTGTAATAAAATAATGGAACCTGCTTTTTAAAAATGCTTAGCTGGCAAAAAAATATAGTTTTATTCTCAGTCTTGATAAATTTCGATTTTATTTTCTTCTTCATGCAACGTAATTAAAGTTCCCCAATGATATGCGGTACAAGTAAGTCCCGATATTCGGGATTTACATAACACAACGATGTTGCTATGGAATTCTTGTGCCCGGACAATAAGAATAAAAAAGCATGTACCGCAGAATGCCTGTCAACCATCAACTATAAACTATAAACTAACTATTTTTTGATAGCGGCTTATTAACCGGTAAATTTGCCGACTCAATTAATGATTCATCTTAAATATTCGTTTTAAAGCGAACCGGGGGCAAATATGAAAATAATGAAATTTGGTGGCACCAGTGTTGGAAAGCCCGAAAGGATGCATGAAGTTGCAAAGTTGGTAACAAAGGATGATGAAAGTAAAATTGTAGTACTATCAGCACTGAGCGGTACTACCAATGCTTTGGTAGAAATCAGCGCTTCGTTATCGCAGGGCGACAGGAAGGCAGCCAAAAAACAGATCGGCGCCCTGGAAGTTCATTATAAGAACTTTTGCAGTCACCTACTTACCACTACTACAGCATTGGAAAAATCGGCTTCCATTACAAATGAACATTTTGAATTCCTCAATATTATTTTAAAGATATCTTTCAGCGAAGCATTGAATAAGGATATTCTGGCGCAGGGAGAGCTGTTGAGTACAAAATTATTTTCCGTTTACCTGGAGGAACAGGGCATTGATCATTTGCTGATACCGGCGCTTGATTTTATGACCATTGATAATTTTGATGAGCCACAGATTGGAAGTATAAAAGTAAAGCTTACTCAAATATTGCAACGCAATAAGGATAAAAAAATATTCATCACACAGGGTTATATCAGCCGCAATTCAAAAGGTGAAGTAGATAATTTAAAAAGGGGCGGCAGCGATTACAGCGCTTCTTTAATAGCCGCTGCTATTAAGGCCACCGTGTGCGAAATATGGACTGATATAGATGGCATGCACAATAATGACCCAAGGGTAGTTAAAAAAACAGTAGCCATTGAGCAGTTGAGTTTTGAGGAAGCAGCCGAACTGGCCTATTTTGGCGCAAAAATTTTGCACCCCGCAAGTATATGGCCGGCACAACTGTACAATGTACCTGTGAGGTTGCTCAATACCATGCAGCCGGAAGCAAAGGGAACTTTGATAACTGAACTGGCCGGCAGCGTTGGCGTAAAAGCGGTTGCGGCTAAAGATGGCATTACCGCAATTAAAATAAAAAGCAGCCGTATGTTGTTAGCGTATGGCTTTTTGAGAAAAATATTTGAAGTATTTGAAAAATACCGCACTTCCATTGATATGATAACTACTTCGGAAGTAGCCGTATCATTAACTATTGATAACGACACCCACTTACCCGGGATAATAAAAGAACTGGAGCCATTTGGAACGGTAGAAATAGATCCTAATCAAACTATTGTTTCAATTGTAGGCAACGAAATAACGCAAACGGAAGATGTAATGGAAAAACTGTTCAAGTCGTTAAAAAATATACCGGTGCGTATGGTAAGCTATGGGGGCAGCCGTCATAATATTTCAATATTGATTGCCGGGAGCCATAAAGAACAAACTTTAAAAGCATTGAACAGCGAACTGTTTGGGCTGAATTAATTATAATCGTACGCCTGATTTTTGATAAATAAAACTCATCAGCCAGGCCGGGCCAATCATTAAAAATTGGATGTCTTTAAAAAAAGATGGTTTTTTGCCTTCTGCTTTATGCCCATAAAACTGACCGGCCCATGCCGCGGTAAATAATATTAGCGACAATAACCAAAGCGGAATAATTCCACTTAGCTCAATCAGGTGATAAAGTAATAAGCAGGTGATCCCAAAGAGTAACATACCCACCCAAAGTGTTTTACTAAGTGAAAAATAATAAGCAACCATTAATACCATTATTATCATCGCCACATTTATCTGCACCCCGGCTATTATAATGGGCAGTTTAATCCCATACAATAATCCTACAATGGAAAAAAAAAGATGATGGGGACGCATATACAGTGGATTGTTTTATTGGTTTCATTTTCATGACTTTCCCCATATTCAGAAAGCCATTGCTTTATCGTAGGCATAAGAATCGTTTTTCATATATAAATTACTCATTTCATTTTGAAAAAACGAGTAATTACTTTTATGTCATCCAACATATAAAGTTTGCAATTTTTTTCTTCCGCTTAATTATGTAACAATTTATTAACATCAATGATGCAACGAATAATATTTTGCCATTGTCATAGTATTGGTTTTCATAGGATATTGGATTAAACGGGCAGAGATCTCTATCTCCGCCCTTTTTATTTACTGGTATTTGGCGAAAAAAAACTCCCCAAATATGGGGAGCAACAATATCTTACCTATAAATAATTCTGAAACTACACTACCAACATTGCATCTCCATAACTGAAGGAACGATATTTATCCCTGATCGTTTTTTATATTGCCCCTCAAACCAGGCCGTATGACATAAAGGCCCATATCATGTCCAGTCCCGCATCTAAAATTTTAGGCTGGAATTATACTGAACAACGGATAAAAAAGTGAATAACAATTTTTTGTCCGGGCAGAGAAGCAATGTGGATCATCCTTGCATCGCCCTCTTGTACCTAATACCATTGGGGAACTTTAATTGCGTTTTAAATTAACAATTATTACCCTCTTTTGGAACATCCCGACCTGTGCCGACCTTTCGGCATTTTTCGGGAAAGCCTGTCCCGGTTCATCGGGAGGGATGGGGGTAACCTGTATAATTTTTTTTATTGTACAAAACAAAATATCACTGATTTGCCCTTTGTGCAGTATAATTGGCCGTATTCAACAATCCACATTTTGAAAACTAACTGACTGGTTTGCAGGTACCACTCATTTTATTTTAACGAATAAGTTAGTGTTGTATAATAGAACCCTCCAATTTGTGGCCCGCCTAAAATTGAATAGTAATAATTATTTAAAACATTTGTCACTCCAATTTTTATATCAAGGGCCGGTTTGGAAAGAGTATAGCGTACCATACAATCCACATTAAAAACAGCAGGCACATTACCATTTATAAGAAATGATTGCCAATAATAACTACCCTGGTATTTAAATGTAATACCAAAGCCCAAACTTTTATAAATATTTGTTCCGTTCATTCCTACATTACTGATCCATGCGGGAGTATTGAACCCATCTTCCAATCCATCATTCCGATTTGTTTGTTTCAATGTTTGGTAGCTGCCATTAGCCGACAGGGAATAATGATCATTGAATAGATAACGCAGGTCTATTTCAGCGCCATAGTTACGAACCACTGTTTTTGAATTAGTCCAAAGCCGGTAACGGCCTTGTTTA
>JANOTW010000036.1:0-4003 GCA_031416575.1 Ferruginibacter sp. | reverse complement strand
AAATACCTCAATCGCAGCAAGATAAAGGATGGTAAAATTGCAGGTGAAGAATTATTGTTGAAAAATATAGGCAGGTTAAGAGACGTAAGAATGGGGCCTGACGGATACCTCTATGTATCCGTTGAAAAACCCGGTTTTATTTTTAAATTGATACCGGTAGCAAAATAAGGATATTGGTTTGCAATTTTGCGTGTAAGCCAGGATTGCCGGAGTATGGTACTTCGGCTTTGTTTTTTTTATTGGCCAGGCTTTAGAATTTCAATTAAACTTCAGTGGCAGGCTCTCCCGATTTTTTATCGGGATCGCACTTATTTACAACCATATTTTTTTGTTGTCCGGGCTGAAGTATTTCAATTAAGCTTCGTTGCGTCGCACTCGTGTACTGAATACCATTTGGGAACTTTAATTGCGTTATACCGGGCGGTTCATCAGGCGCAGTTTATGAGCTGGCAGAAGACCTCCCCTTTTGGAACATCCCGACCTGTGCCGACCTTTCGGCATTTTTCGGGAAAGCCTGTCCCGGTTCAACGGGAGGGCCAGGGGCAAAACAGGGCCTTCAAATAATGCCTCCCTTTAAAAAACAGTTAGCCATTTTGAAAAAGAATGACCTGTAAATTTTGGAGTTGTAATTAGCGAAACATCAGCCGATCTTATTTGGGTACTCTTGTACTGCATATCCTTTGGGATCTTTTACCACGTAGTAAGGAGTTACACGGATCAGGCTTGTAACATCCAAATGTTATATCTGCACACTTGTCTTTATTAATGCTATTGTGCAAAAATCAACACATTGTTTTACCTAATATCAACCTGTTACCCTGCACCATCCACCTTAAATTCCTTCTGGCGTTTGGGGCTTGCCGGAATCTGCCAATTCAGGTGATTGGGGAATTTCATCCCAGAAACCCATCCTGCCAAATTTTTCTATGCGCTGCTCACAACGCTGACCGGGAGCTATTTGTTTTAATTCAGCGATTACAGGGACCAGGAAGTTCTTTAAAATGCTTGCCGCCTCAGCATAGTCCCAGTGAGCGCCACCATAAGGTTCAGGTATTACACCATCCACCAATCCAAATTTCAACATATCTTCCCCGGTTAAACGAAGTTGTTCCGCCGCTGTTTCCTTGTTATCCCAGTTACGCCACAATATACTGCTGCAACTTTCAGGAGAGATAACGGTGTACCAGGTATTCTCCATCATGTAAACGCGGTCGCCAACACCAATGCCCAAAGCGCCGCCACTGGCCCCTTCGCCAATGATGACACAGATTACAGGAACCTTTAACCGGAGCATTTCATAAATATTCCGGGCTATTGCTTCCCCCTGTCCTCTTTCCTCCGCTTCCAGTCCGGGGTATGCCCCCGGCGTGTCAATTAAGGTAATGATAGGTTTATTGAATTTTTCCGCCAGTTTCATTAATCTGAGCGCCTTACGGTACCCTTCGGGATTAGCCATTCCAAAATTCCTTATTTGCCTCATTTTTGTATTAATACCTTTTTGCTGGCCAATGATCATTACTGTCTGGCCATCCAGGTCGGCAAAACCCCCAATCATCGCCTTGTCATCCTTAAAATTTCTATCCCCATGCAATTCAATAAAATTGGTACACATTTTATCGATATATTTTAAAGTGTATGGCCTGTCGGGGTGGCGGCTTAACTGCACTTTTTGCCAGGGGGTAAGATTTTGGGTCAGCTCCTTTTTAGTTTCAATAATCCTTTCTTCCAGCGACCGGATAGAAGAGCTCATATCGGTCTTACTTTTTTCCTGTGCAGCCTTTAATAGGTCAACCTGGTCGTAAAGGTCCTTGATAGGTTTTTCAAAATCCAGGAACTGTCGGTTTTTTAATTCGGGCATATTGCTAATTTACTAGGTGGTAATAAAGATGTGAAAATAGTAACTGTGATTGTAAAATTAAGCGGAAAGAATTTTTAATAAAAGTTTTGGATACAAAAAGTTAAAACACTTATCTTTGCCATCCCGAAAAAAAAGCGCCAAATCAAACAGTTGATTTTATATGCAGATATAGGGAAACGGATCGGTAGTTCAGTTGGTTAGAATGCCGCCCTGTCACGGCGGAGGTCGCGGGTTCGAGTCCCGTCCGGTCCGCTTGTATTTGACTAAAACCCGCTCTGGTAGCGGGTTTTTCTTTTGGCGGTCTATTTATTAGTCTATAATAACCGGATTTTACGAAGATATGGAGCGACATATCAATATTCCCGATAAGAAAATAACCTCTGTAGAAATAAAGATCCTGACTAACTACTGCTAAGTGAAGTGAAAAAATATAAATCAAATCGTTTTTACAATACCTTTACAGTTGGCGATGAGGTTTGCCCATCTCCGAAGCCATTGTTCATGTCTGCTAACCCTTTTCTTTATTGCTTCATAGTTGATGTGTCTGCTTTTGAAAATGCATAAGCGCCAAGGCCATCCACACCAATCAATATAATATGTTTCACATTTTTAATCTGTGCATGAATATTAAATGTAGCAGCGACAGAAACGAACAGCAAGAATATCTTGATTTTTTTCATCTATTAAGTTGAATGGTTTTATGAACATGTTCTTTTATTGAATTTCTGATCAATCTGAAAATATTTCTTCTTTAGTGTGAAAGAAAACTTTTGATTAGCAACAGCAGCCTGGTCCACAAATTTCCTTTTGTTGTGTGAGTGGATGTTTCTGCTGTAATTCATCGAGGGTTGCTTCCCGGACGGAAACGACCTTTACACTGAAATGAAGCGTTTTCCCGGCCAGGGGATGATTGCCATCGAGTATTACTTTATCGTCCTTCAAAGCGATAACTATCATCTCACCGCCTTCGTCAATATCTACAATCATTCCTTGTTCAGGATGCCCTAAGTGTGCCGGAAACTTTTCTTTGTTTACAGAAACAATCAACTGATCGTTGTAATCGCCATAAGCCTGATGAGGCTCCAGGGTTACTTCTCTTTCTTCATTTATCACGGTACCTTCTAAAGAAGCTTCTAATGACGGCAAAATATTTTCACCTCCATGCAAATATTGCAGTGGCTCAAACTCTTTATTACTGTCTATCTCATTCCCATCCATATCTGTTACACTATAATAAATACTGATGATACTGTTTTTTGTAACAACCATAATTTATTTTTTGACCTGTAAGATGGAACTTTTTTTGACTAACGCACCACAACAGGATTGATTTACTTTGATACCTGACAAGGGGCTTGCAGGACGAACATCGCAACCAAAAGAATTTTCATCAACTACCAACTGTCCATAAGCAAATTCCCAAGCCGGCTTTGATGGTGGGTATATCCAATATTTTTCCTTTACTTGCACATGACAGCAATATACCCTTTTGTCATTGCCACCTTGCTGTGCATAGGGCCATGCCAGTTCTTTTGCACGGCAGGGCAATGCAGAAAACATGGCATATACCTTGTCCTCTTCTCCCCTGATATCGATTCCGATATGATCTATAAACGGGTATGCTTTTGATTGAGCTCCGGCCAGCTCTTCTTCCGAAACAGCAATGGAAGAAAAAATAAAATTGATGCCTCCGGAAAAAGCATATTTAACATACCCCTGTCGTTGATTTTCAATAATCGCTCCCTGGTGCAGGATTGTTACTTCAGGCAATGCAGCAGTATCAGCTACTTTAATATGCACATGAATAGTATCAGCTAAAGAAAGATAATCATTGAAATGAAATGAATTATCAAATACCCCGTTCAGATAATCAGCATCGCAGGCATTCAGCAATTGCTCTTGCTGAAAAAATACAATATACCGTTGCAGTAAATCAATATTTATTTTCATATTCTTATTGTGGAGTGATCATATTACTTCTCAATTGCTTTTCTTTCTCTCCATTCCAGTAGGCACAATCTAATTGCAGGAATACAGAAGTATAAGGAATGGTTTCATTCGTTTTTAGTACCACTACCTTAAACAATTTCGATGCTTCATCCAATTTGGTAAAAACGGAATCATGCAAAATTGTTTGTACTGGTT
>JANOTW010000035.1:0-3149 GCA_031416575.1 Ferruginibacter sp. | reverse complement strand
GCACGATAGAAGCCACCACTCCCAATGCTACGTGTTCAGTCCTGCATTCCACGCCCCGGCTTACTTCCAAAACTTCGCCGGTAACCAACTGGGGTAATGAACATGCAAACTCAGTTAGCTCAATACTTTTTTCTATCTCTGCTACCGATTCATTATAGGTTTTACCATTTTCCTCGCTGCACATTTCAGCCAGTTCCTTTACATGTTTTTCCAATAAATATTTATACCTGAAAAACACCTGCACCCTTTCCTTTATGGGCGTTTTGCTCCAGGCGGGAAAAGCTTTTTTTGCGGCGGCAACGGCCACATCCAGATCAACGGAAGTTGACATTGGCACGGAGGACAATAATACCCCGTCTAAAGGTGAAACAACATCCAAAGTTTTTTGGGAAGAAGCATTTACAAACGCTCCGCTAATAAAATTTTTTACAGGCTGGTATTTCATATACAATATTTTATTTGTCAAAAAGTAATGAAATTATTTGAAATGGGATTTATAATATTTATCCGAAGCATTCATCCATTTTTTCAGCAGGCGCTTTGGTGAATTTTTTACGGAAAGAACGTTCAATTTACTAAGATATTTGTTACCGGTATCCATTACAATATATCTAATTCAAAAAAGAATTCTGTCTGTGGAAAATACACTTGAAACTGATTTTTCTTTTCACTCCATCTTTCCTAAAGTAAAAAAGAAATGTGGAAACAAAAATTAACTTTTTCAAGTGGGGTGAAGATACAAAAGTTAATATAGAAATATTGGGAGCTGTTTATAGAATACAAATCCTAACTACTTTTTAAAATGTATTTCATTGTAATAAGGTGAATAAAAAAACGAAAGCATGAGTTGTGATATTCATTTTTGGATGGATTGTAATGATGGCCTATGACATAAAAAAGGGTGGCAAAGTTAAATTAACCTGCCACCCGTGCCTATGCATAAATTTAGAACATCAAATTTCTATTCCCCTTCTTTAATAATTTGATGACTGATTATTTGCCCATCATCAAATCGGACAATTATAGAATAAATACCACTACTTAATCCAGACAAATCCATTTGATAAAGTGTATTTACCTGGGTAGTAACCAATTGCCTGAAATTAACGAGCATGCTCAGGGAATTGTACACGGAAATGGACAATTTATCATTAATCCCTGCTGTGGTGATACTTAGGTTTGCAATATCTTTTGTAGGATTTGGATATACCTTAAATCCATTACTAACTGAAAATTTGGGGATGGCTAAATTTTTATTTGCTGAAGCATCTATGCTATTTCCTGTTAACGTTACCGGACTGTCGCTTGAATGTATAATCGTTTGATCCGCCCCGGTCCATGCTTTAGAAGCGGTATTAGCTATTGAAACCCTGTAAAGTGAAGTTGCAGGAATAACTTGTTTGGAAATACCCATGCCTTCATATCTAACCAGGAAAACCTGTCCACCACCTTGTTGAAAAAACAAACCTTTTATTTCATGCTTCCCTGCTTTTAACCCAATGGTGCCTGATTTTTCAGTTGCATGCTGTATGCCATCGTTTTCAACCGTTAGAAAATTATCTATGTATAAATTGCTCCCGTCATCGGAAGTAGTATAAAATGTGTATTGCCCATCAGATGGAACATCAATAAACCCTGTAAAGCTAAATCCATATTGGTATAACCTGTTGGCCAGGGAGAGATCAAAATTATCCGTGGTACCTGTTTTAACCGGGTTAAGTGAAGGAAATGATGGTAAAACGTTCCAGCTTCCTTCATAATATTTGTAATCTAAACCGTTTACTGTATTAGCGGGATTAACCGCTGGAAGCAAATTAGAAGTGGGCTGTGCATTTACTGAAACCCTGTATAGTGCCGATTTAGGGATAGTTTGTTTTGAAATACCCATGCCTTCATAACTAACCAGGAAAACCTGTCCGCCACCTTGTTGAAAAAACAAACCTGTTATAGCATGCTTCCCAGCTTTTAACCCAATGGTTCCTGATTTTTCAGTTGCATGTTGTATGCCATCATTCGCCACCGTTAAAATATTATCTATGTATAAATTACTCCCGTCATCGGAAGTTGTATAAAATGTGTATTGCCCATCTGAAGGAACATTAATATAACCGTTAAAACTAAATCCATACTGGTATGACCTGTTGGCCCGGGAGAGATCAAAATTAGCAGTCGTACCTGTTTTAACCGGGTTAAGCGAAGGAAATGATGGTAAAACGTTCCAGCTTCCTTCATAATACTTATAATCTAACCCGTTTACAGTATTAGCGGGATTAACCGCCGGAAGCAAATCAGTAGTTAGAAGATTATCTGGTTCACTTACTGTTACCTGAATAGTATCTATTCCAATCGCTTCATTGTTATCTGTTACAATCAGTTGGAATTGGTATATTCCATGAACCAAGTTATTTATTCCGGTGGCTGAAGCATTTGGTGTATTTATCGTACCAAGCGAAGGCCCAGATATTTTTAACCAGGTATAACTGTTGATTGTTCCATCCTCATCAGTTCCGCTTCCGATTAAACTGACAGTGTTAGCAGGTATTGTTATTGCTATATCTTCACCGGCATTTGCTGTGGGTGCCTTGTTGAGCGGGGTAGATTCCGAATAATCCTTAAAAAATTTAAAATCTTTAATCCCTATCATTTGTTTGTACGCCGGGCCCGAAGCTCCGTTGTTTAAGATCATGATACGTAAAGTCTTTGGTGTTTTCCAATTTCCGGAGGCATCGGAAATAGTGGTTGAAACCGGTGTATAATTTCCATAGATAAAAGTAGCCATGCCATTTAATACCCCCATTTGAAATGGCAATAATTTTTGAATATTTTTTTGTATTGACCTATCAGCGGATTTCGCCATTGCTTCCTTATTGCCATATATTGTTGTAATACCTCCTGATTCTGCCAGGTAGAATGAAGTTAATATCTTACCGTTGGCATCCAATACTTCTAAATATTGTTGACCGACTAAGTAATTTACATTGTTATCTGGTGGAAAAATTATTTCACCAGATATCTTCCATGAAGCGGTTATATTGTTTGTTCCCAAATCCCTGTTAACCGTATTGGTTGCGGCCCTGGGACTAATAAACTCTATCGTAAGATCATTACTGGTAAGCTTTTGATAAGATTGCCTGGATGTTCTTATTCTC
>JANOTW010000034.1:0-5889 GCA_031416575.1 Ferruginibacter sp. | reverse complement strand
CTGGCTTCGCCGGAACAATGCTATTATTTTGATGACCGCCCCATGCTGGTGGAAGCCGCTTCCCGGTTGGGCATACACGCTTTTCACCACAAGGGTTTTGAATACAGCAAAAGCATTATAGAAAAGTTGTAAAAATAAATGGCCCCGGCCCTCTCTAACTCCCCCGTTGGCTATTGGGGAGAACCAAATGCAGGGGCTTTAAGTTTGAAGGATATAACTGATTACGGAAGAGTGGCTGCAATTAGTTTTGTAAAGAACTAAAGTTGGTTTGGAAGTTAATTGGTTTATTAAAGTTATACCGTACCGCTCCCTCCCTTTTGGGGAGGGAGAAGGAGGGTGGGGTTGCGGCGGGCAGCGTGTTGTAACGCAATGCAAGCCACCCTGAATGACACTCATAATGTTGCTGGGTTTAAAACAAGAAAAATATCCGCTTAACATTACTACAGATCAGGATTTTAAAATAATTATAACCATCAAAAAAAATCACAAACTCAAACCCTCAAAAAATATGTAACATGGATGAAGCAACTTATTCATTTGGCATGATAGGCCTCGGCACAATGGGACGAAGCCTTTTATTGAATATGGCCGATCATGATTTTAAAGTAGCCGGTTATGATAAGGACATGGAGAAAACAAAGCTCCTCGAAAAAGAGGGGGCGGGTAAACCGGTAAAATCATTCAGCGCTTTACCCGGGTTTATTGAAAGCCTGCAAAAACCACGTTCGATAATGATGCTGGTGCCGGCCGGAAAAATTGTTGACAGCGTGATTGAAGAACTGCTTCCATTACTCGAAAAGGGAGATATCATTATTGATGGCGGCAATTCGCACTTTACCGATACCAACCGCAGGGTGGCATGGCTTGAAGGGAAGGGGTTGAATTTTTTCGGGATGGGCGTATCAGGTGGGGAAGAAGGGGCACGAAAAGGGCCCAGCATGATGCCCGGTGGCAATAAGGAGGCTTATCAACATGTAAAACATATTTTTGAATCCATCGCCGCTAATGTAAATGGTGAGCCATGCGTTACCTATATTGGGCCCGGCGCCGCCGGGCATTTTGTAAAAATGGTACATAACGGCATTGAGTATGGGCTGATGCAACTGATATCCGAAACTTATGAGATTTTAAGAAAAGGTTTGAAGCTGGATAACGGGGCCATACAAAAAGTATTCGCACAATGGAATGAAGGAAGGTTGCAATCTTTTTTGATGGAGATCACCAAAGATATTTTCAGTTTTAAAAAGGAAGGCGCCGGTCATTTGCTGATAGACGATATTAAAGATGAAGCCAGATCGAAAGGTACCGGTAAATGGACCTCGCAGGTTGCAATGGATATGGAGCTTCCCATAACCGTTATTGATACAGCCGTTTCCATGAGGGACCTGTCCAAATATAAATCGCTTCGTGTACAACTTTCCGTAGCATTTGGTGATGATAAGGTTGATCTTTCTGTAAGTAACCGGGATGAATATTTAGTGTCGCTTGAGCAGGCGTTTTATTTTGCCATGATCATTACCTATTCGCAGGGTATGCACCTGCTTTCCAAAGCATCATCGGAATACAAGTATGAATTGAACCTGGCGGGGATCGCAAAGATCTGGAGGGGTGGTTGTATCATCCGCTCCACATTCCTGGAAGTAATTGTAAGCGCTTTCCAAAAAGATAATAACATTGTTCATTTGTTGCAGGACGGGGAAGTGCAGGCATTGGTAAATGAAACCCTGCCGGGGATACGTACAGTAGTGCCAGGTGCGGTTGCAGCAGGGCTTGCAATACCGGCATATTCGGCTGCAGTAAGTTATTTCGATACTATCCGCAGCGGTAATATGCCTTCAAACCTGGTACAGGCGCAACGTGATTATTTTGGGGCACATACCTACGAACTTAGAGGACAAGAGGGATTTTTTCATACGGAATGGAACCAGGGGAAAATGTCTGATGTCTGATTTTTTGATGTCTGATTTCTTTCAACTTGTTAGTTCATTCGTTTTAATGCCCGGTTTAAAATTGCGATTAAAAATGTCTGAACTATGATTCTTATGATTGATATGATTAATTGTGATTTGTATTGCTGATTTTTATTATTGTGATGACACTGAACTTTCAACCGGCCTGTTTCCAAAATCATTGAAATCAAATCAATCATAAGAATCATAGTTCAGACAACTTTGCCCCAAAGTGATAAAATGTACAAGAGTACCCAAATAGGTTGAGGCTGATGTTTCGCTCATTACAACGTGGATAAAGATCCCCAATGGTATTCAGTACAAGTCCCGATTCAAGTGTAACATCGGGATGCCGACAAATACTGTCGGCAAGCGATGCAACGATGCTCCCCATAGCTTCTTAGCCCGGACAAAAAGTATGGTTGTATAGAAGTGCGATCCCGATAAAAAATCGGGGGAGGCTGCCAATAAAGCTAAATAGCAGTACTCCTGTTTGGTACATAAAAAATCCAACTCAATTTTTATACCATGATAAATTTAAAATAAAAGACTTGTATTAAAATAGTATAAAAAATCAAGCCACCAGAAATAAAAAATCATAGATCCCAAATTCATAAATAATATACCGGCCATTATAATCCACAAAATCAGACATCATCACATCAGACATCAGACATAAATCAGAAACCAATGAAACCAATGAACTTAAATCCCACCATCTTTATCATTTTTGGCGGCACCGGCGATCTGAATGCCAGGAAAATAACACCCGCACTTTTCAATTTATACCTGGATGGATGGATGCCGGAAATGTTTTCAATCATTGGGACCGGGCGTACAAAATTAACGGATGAGGAATTCAGGGCTTTATTATTGGAGGGGATCAATGAGTTTTCAAGAAGGGGAAAGGCGGATAAAAAAAAGTGGCAGGAATTCTCCCGGCATATTTCTTACCAGGTTTCCGATATTAAGGATGGCGCTACCTATCCGGCATTCGCGGAAAAAATAAAGGAACAGGAAACCGAATGGAAGGTGGAAGCCAATATTATTTATTACCTGGCGGTGGCCCCGCAGTTTTTTCCCATCATCGCGGAAAATATTTCCAAAAACGCCTTGTGTGAGAATATAGCGAAAACACGTATTGTTATTGAAAAACCCTTTGGCCACGATCTTGTATCAGCAAAGGCCTTGAATAAATTATTGCAGGAGATCTTTGATGAAAAGCAGATCTACCGGATAGATCATTATTTAGGGAAAGAAACCGTGCAAAATATCATGGCTTTCCGTTTTGCCAATGCACTTTTTGAACCGCAATGGAACAGGAACTATATTGATCATGTGCAGATTTCGGTGACGGAGCAGTTAGGCGTTGGCGACAGGGGCGAATACTATGAAGGCTCAGGCGCATTGCGTGACATGGTGCAGAACCATATCCTGCAATTGCTTTGCATTATCGCCATGGAAGTACCCGTTAGCTTTAGTGCGGATGAAATAAGGGACCGCAAAGTGGACGTGCTTCGTGCCATGCGAAAATTTACGCCGGGTGAAATTAAAAAGCTGGTGGTGAGGGGTCAGTACAGCGAAGGCTGGATGGAAGGAGAGGAAGTACCGGGTTACCGGCAGGAAAAAAATGTAAAAGAAGATTCCAATACGGAAACCTTTGCCGCCATCAAGTTTTTTATCGACAACTGGCGGTGGCAGGGAGTTCCTTTTTATGTGCGTACCGGTAAGCGCATGCAACAGGCCTCATCCGTTATCAGTATCCAGTATAAAAATGTACCACATTCAATTTTCCCCTCCGAAGCTTCGGAAAGCTGGGACCAAAACAGGCTGATCATAAGCATACAACCGGAAATGAGTATCCGCCTGCAGGTGCAGGCGAAAAGGCCCGGGTTAAACATGGTGCTTAACCCTGTAGATATGGTATTTGATTATAAAGGCACATACCCAAGCGAAACACCGGAAGCTTATGAAACGCTATTGCTGGATACCATGCTGGGCGACCAAACTTTATTCATGCGTGGCGACCAGGTAGAAGCCGCCTGGGACCTCATTATGCCGATATTGAGTGCATGGGAAAGTAAACAAAGCCTGAGCTTCCCCAATTATGCCGCGGATACCTGGGGCCCCGAATTAGCCGAGGCGCTGATTGCGCAGGATGGTTATCATTGGTTCACGCTTCCGCATGCACATAAAAAAAGCAAGTAGTGTTATTTATGGTTCATGGTTGATGGTAAAAAAAGCCTAAGGCTTTAGCCAATAGTCAATCTTCGTTGCTAAATGGCAGCCAGATTAAAATAAACTGCTACTATCAACCATCAACCATCAACCATGAACCATCAATTAACCATACATCATTCACAGTAAACTTAAAGCAGTAATGAAAATAAATATTTATGCATCTGTTGATGAGTTATTGGAAAAACTGGCTGAATATTTTGTTGATTCAGCCAATCAATCCATTGCGGAACATGGCCGTTTTTCAGTAGCGCTTTCAGGAGGGGCCTCACCTGAAAAATTATACGGGTTGCTTGCTTCCCCATCGTTCCGTGAGAAGGTGGATTGGAGAAAAGTGTACTTTTTTTTTGGTGATGAAAGATATGTACCAGCCACCGACCCGGCAAGTAATTTTAAAATGGTGAAGAAAATTTTATTTGAACCATTGCATATAAACGCATCGCGGATTTTTCCGGTTAATACATCCCTTGCTCCTGCAGATGCCGCCATACAATACATGGAAATTATCAACCACCAATTTAATGGCGCCCAACCCCGTTTTGACCTTGTACTACTGGGTTTGGGCGATAATTCGCATACGGCTTCTTTATTTCCTTTCACCGATATTTTGCATGAAAAATCCGCTACCGTGAAATCGGTTTTTCTCACCGGTCAGCAAGTATATCGTATCAGCTTTACGGCACCCTTAATTAACATGGCCTGCCGGGTGGCGTTCCTGGTATATGGCGAAGGAAAGGCCCAGGCTGTTCAAAACATATTGGAAAGTGTAAACGATATTGAAAACTTTCCTGCTCAGTTAATCCAACCGGTAAATGGTATGGTTACATGGTTCCTTGATAAATCCGCCGCTTCCAAAATTAAATCACCGGGCCTGGCTGGTTGATTGAGTTTAAAAATTTACACCCGTGGTCGGAATACCTATCAGCCTCATATTTTGTGAGTACAATTTCAGGCCTCCTTATCTTTCGCAGTTTAAAATGGATGCTTTTTTATCAAGGCGTCAGAGCTTTTAATAAGCATCCCTGCCCGCCTGCGCAATGATTACAATTATTTTGGCGAAAATATTTAAAAATCAATATTATCACAATAATAAAATTAGCTATACTGCACAATAGTTACATTGATAATCCCGATAGCGAATGGGTATCGGGACGTCCTTCTATACAACCATACTTTTTGTCCGGGCTAAGAAGCGATGTGGAGCATCGTTGCATCGCCCTCTTGTACTAAATACCAATGGGCAACTTTAATTACGTTATAATCAGCGGTGCATCAGGCGCAGTTTATGAACTGGCAGAAGACCTCACATCGTGGGCAACAAACGCCTTTCCCCCATTTATACTGTGCCAACTATGCTTTGCAGGAGTCCTCATCTCTGGGCTATTCGTAAATTCTAAAATATTAATACCTTTTAAAATTTCCATTTTATTGATCTTTGATAGTTTACCAATAAATGCACTGATATTTTTAGTAATCAGGACTTTAAATGGAAAATCCTATAAATTTATAATCTTGCCTGTACGTACAGATTCATCGCAAGCCAAAGCTATGCGAAGGCTATTCACTGCATCCAGGGTAGCTTTTGTTAAATCCATATTCTCGTGTATCGCTTTCAGAAAAAACCGTTGCTCCCGGTTACATAACTCCTGATGATCGGGTTCATCATTTAAGTCTATCCAAACATCTTCTTTCAAAAACCGCC
>JANOTW010000033.1:0-10812 GCA_031416575.1 Ferruginibacter sp. | reverse complement strand
ATTAAAACGCTTTTGCCTTTTTGCGCATAAACAACACCATCCAAACCAACACATTCCAACATCCATACAACTGCCTGTGTTGGCTGGGGCATCCCTTTAAAAGTACCATCCCATCCAGGCTTTTGGCTCTTCCCTTCAAACAGTAACTGTCCCCATCGGTTAAATACCCTAAAATAGCGGGCCTCTTTAATTCCCCTGAATATGGGGTGTAAAAAATCATTTTTACCATCTTTATTTGGAGTAAATGCAGTGGGTACATATATCTCAACATGCTTAACTATTTTAACCAATTGCGTATCTACAGTTAAACATCCCGTGTTGGTTCTTATATCTATTGTATAAAATTGTTCCAAGCTACCTTTAAATGTGGGATTAAAACTTGCCGGGGTATTTAAGTTGATTGCCGGTTTCCATAAAATACGCTCACCAATTTCCCTTGCCATTAAAACAAGCGGTAAATTAACGACCGCATATTCTACAGGGTAAGTAATACCGGGTTTTTCATAATCAATAATGATGGTTTGTTTTCGGGTAGTGATGCTGCAGCCGGCAGTATTCATTAGACGGGCATGATAAATACCACCTAAATTCACCCTGTATCCTGTTTGATATACGCCGTTAACCGGAGCGCCATCTTTAAACCATTCTATACTTTTTGTTGGTTGCACTTTCAATATGGCGCTATCCCCATAGTCAAAACAAAAAATGGGTTTACCAATCAATTGCAGCGAGCTATCAATTATGGAAGACCTGACCACTACCGTGTCTGTTGTCCGGCAACCACCTCCACTGTTACTGGTTGTTACAACGTAGGTAGTAGTTGCATCCGGGGCGGCGAAAGGGTTTGCAATACCTGGATTGCTCAGGCTGGCGGAAGGCATCCATTTATATACCCACCCTGGTTTGGGAATAGTGCCGACGGGCACAGGGTTCATGTTGCAGGACAAAACATCTTTTCCCGCATTTGCAGTTGTGGTGAGTGAATCCCTTAGGCGGGTAAATAAAGTATGCGGGCAGCCATAGCCATCAAAAGGAGCTAATTTTACCGCGATAGTAGTACCTGAGGGCGGTGGTGGCGATAATGTAAGTATTTGTTGAGTGCCGAGAATATGCGTTAAAGCGCTGTCGTACCAGGTGTAGCCCTTGTAGCCGTGGGGCGCCATTACATTTATTACGGTATCATCCGGGCAATAAGTAGCGCCGGCGAAATTGCCACTGCATTCGGAGTTTACATCAATATATGCATATCCAAAATGCCTTCTAAAAGTACAATCCGCGGTTTTAAAAAAGAGCCGGATGGTTTTGCCTGCATTGCCGGATAAGTCAACCGAAACTGGTGACCAATCCTTATACAATACAGTGGTGGAATCACTTTTATTTGATACTAAAAATCCGGGCAGCGATGAACCAACGGAAATAAAAGTAAAGGAAGCGCAATCAATGACGGTATTATCCGTAACATTTGTAATTTCAATTTCCATTCTTGGTTGTTCATTCATTCTGTGATTGGGCGACTGGAACACAACCGCATAATGGTAAATAAGCGAATAAGAATTTTCATTAGCGGGGATGGTAAATTCGTACGAGGCCCCTTCTGCCTGTCCACCTGCTTCAGTACTACCCAGCCTGATGGAATGGCCGCTGCCATTGGGGCAAATTACCGGGAAACCTCCATAGTAGTCCAATTCACCCGAATTTGCGGAATACATTGTATGCTTATTGTAAACCGGAGCTCCCGATGAGGAAAGTGTAATGGCATTTTGATCGCCAACCGCCGCTGTATTTCCGGAGTAACAGGTCCATCCATCAAAATTTCCGTTCTCAAAATCAATATTGGGAGGACAACTTTGGGCGGTACCCGTAAAACAACATGAGATACTGATTA
This sequence comes from Ferruginibacter sp., assembly GCA_031416575.1. GTDB lineage: Bacteria > Bacteroidota > Bacteroidia > Chitinophagales > Chitinophagaceae > Ferruginibacter. The sequence continues at coordinate 8,927 of JANOTW010000033.1, read as the reverse complement.
AATAAGCCAGGAATGAATATGGTAATCTATATTTCCACATTTTATTTCTATAGCTGGCTTTGAAATTTTGCACCTTTCCCAATTATGATTTTAAAGGTAAGGTTTAATTCAATTATTTTAAAAAGGGATAATTGATGGGTGCATCCCAAATTGTCGCTGGCTGGTGGGATACCAGCCACGGGAAGGCCGCCACGGGAAGCCCGAGTGGTCGGTGTCCCACCGACCATGTTCCTGATAACTGTAGCGACAATTTGGGATGCACCCTAATTGATTATGGATTATTTATTCATTTAGCAGTAAATAGTGAGCATACTGTTGTTTGTAGTTGGTATTTTTGAACCGGTTTCAAAAGATATAAACCCCGGAAAGAATTTACATTTTGCTTATATTCATATTTCCATTAAAAAAAAATAACCACAATAATTCATTTCTGATGAACCGTCGAAAAGCTTTAAGAAATTTGGTGATAGCCTCCGGCAGTATTATCACACTTCCGGCCTGGATGGGATGCGGCAGCGGTGATACACCTGTTACACATCCATCTTCTTTTTCATTATCACAACAGGGCCTTCTCGCCGGCATTGCCGACACAATTATTCCGGCAGGAAATTCCATAGGCGCTTTATCGGTTGGAGTAGATAAATTTTTACAAAAACTCATTGATGACTGTTATGAAAAAGATGTGCAGGATAATGTAAAAGCGCAATTGAAAGTGTTGGAAACCTCCGCTAAAACAATACATGGGAAATCCTTTGCTGATTGCAGCCAGGTGCAGCGGCAGGAATTGTTATTAAAACTTTCTGCATCCGCGAATAAAGCGGAAAAAGATTTTTTTACATTGGTGAAATCATCAACAATCCGTGGTTTTAATACATCACAAGCCGTAATGGAAAAATACCTTAACTATAAAATAGCGCCGGGACATTATTTCGGTTGCGTACCGCTAAAAGCATAACACCATGCCAAATGATTCCGTAAAAAAAAGAACCTACGATGCCATCGTCATCGGCTCAGGCGCCAGTGGCGGATGGGCTGCTAAAGAACTTTGCGATAAAGGTTTAAAAACATTGGTACTTGAAAGAGGACGGGAAGTAACCCATATAAAAGATTATCCCACTGCTTCCAAACCGCCATGGGATTTTGAATACCGGGGGACTGTGCCGGTAGAAAAAAGAAAAGATTACCAGGGAGCAAGATTCCTGCGGGAAGAAACGTTGCCTTGGGCTTTGAAGGATGATGAGCAACCTTTTATACAGGAAAAGCCTTTTCGCTGGGTACGTGGTTACCATACGGGCGGCAAGTCATTGATGTGGGCAAGGCAAACACAACGATGGAGTGATTTTGATTTTGAAGGCCCGGTGAGGGATGGATTTGCTGTTGACTGGCCCATTCGCTATAAGGACATTGAACCCTGGTATAGCCATGTTGAAAAATTTGCCGGCATTGCAGGCAACAAGGACGGCATACCTGAATTGCCCGACAGTGAAGTGATGCCAGGCTTTGAGATGAATTGCATTGAACATTATTTCAAGCAAAGCCTCCAAAAAAATTTCCCTGGCCGCCACCTGATACAGGCCCGTTGTGCTCATATTACCGATCCGCAACCTATCCATGTTGAACAGGGAAGAAGCAAATGCCAGAACCAGGCCATGTGCAACAGGGGTTGTGTGTATGGCGGTTATTTCAGCAGCAATGCATCTACTTTACCCTGGGCTTTAAAAACAGGCAATCTTACTATCAGGCCGTTTTCTATCGTTCACTCCGTTATATATGATGAAATAAAAGGTAAGGCAACCGGTGTAAGGATTATTGATGGCAATACAAAAGAGATGATGGAATTTCATGCTAATATTATTTTCGTAAATGCTTCGGCGCTCAACAGTAATGCTATCCTGTTAAATTCAACATCCACCAGGTTTCCCAATGGTTTGGGTAATGACAATGGTTTATTGGGTAAATATATCTCCTGGCATAATTACCGCGGAAAAGCAAATGCCCAATACGAAGGTTTTAAAGACAAAAAAACCGATGGGCGTAATCCAAGCAATAGTTATATGCCACGGTTCAGGAATGTTCTTAAACAGGAAATGAATTTTCTCCGGGGCTATGCCATTGGTATAGGTGGCGGAAGAGGAAATTCTTTTGATGAAAATTTAATAGGCGATGAATTAAGGGAAAATATACTGCACCCGCAATTAGGAAATTGGAATGTCAGCAGTTGGATGATGGGCGAATGTGTGCCGCTGGAAAAAAATCATGTCAGGCTGCATAATGAATTAAAAGATAAATATGGGATCCCGCAACTGATCGTCTCCTGCGAGTGGAGTGAGAATGATGATAAAATGGTAGAAGACTATATGCAGCAATCAAAAGAAATGTTTGAGAAAGCAGGGTTCATCAACATCAGGGCCGAGGATACAAAATCACCGCCGGGTTCGGATATCCATGAAATGGGAGGTATTCGTATGGGCCATGACCCAACGGCTTCCCTACTCAATAAATGGAACCAATTGCATCATTGTAAAAATGTATTTGTTACGGATGGGGCCTGCATGACATCAACCGGTTCGCAAAACCCGACCTTGACCTATATGGCCATTACAGCCCGTGCCGCTGATTATGCGATGGAGGAATTGAAAAAGGGTAACCTTTAGGAAATTTGGAGCATGAATTTTACAATACTGCACGGTTGAATGAAAGTGATGCAGGATTTTATTGGCCAGACCGGGTACTACCATATAGCTTCAGTGGTAGGCCAGTCTATCCCGATAGCGAAGCGTATCGGGACACTTTTATACAACCATATTTTTTGTCCGGGCGAAAGAATTTCATGGCATTCCCGATAAAAATCGGGATTTCTCAATTCAGTTTTTTTGTCCAGGCTATATTTCCCTGATCCACATCGTTGCATCGCCCTCTTGTACTGAATACCATTGGGGAACTTTAATTGCGTTATACTGAGCAATTCATCAGACGCATTCTATGAACTGGTAGAAGACCTCCCCTTTTGGAACATCCCGACCTGTGCCGACCTTTCGGCATTTTTCGGGAAAGCCTGTCCCGGTTCATCGGGAGGGACGGGGGCAAAACAGGGCCTTCAAATTGCGCCACCCTTCAAAAAACAGTTCGTCCTTTGAAAATGAATGGCCCGTAAATTTTGGAAGTTGTAATTTGTGCTACATCAACCCCTGGGTTATACGGGTACTCTTGTACTTTAAACCATTGGGAAACTTTTCGCACGATATGATAAGACAGAAGCCTTGTATTTTATTGCTACAATGAGCAAATGCAAAATCATTATTTTATCCTTGCGAAGTTTAAATGCAAATAAAAAAAGCTGAACTTTTATCTCATACAATTAATACATTTATTTATGAAAAATTATTGCAGGATCGCCCTCATCATTGCGCTGGCATTATCATTTAAAGATGAAAAAGCATTGGCCCAAAAATCTGAAAAGCCTTTATTCACGGCTCCCATAGGCGTGCAAACCTATACCTTTCGAAAAAGCCTCCCCAATAATGTTGCAGCCACATTAGACACCATAAAGATGATGGGAATTACGGAAATAGAAGGAAGTGGAGGCCGGATGGCGCCGGAAGAATTCAAGAAATTGTGCGATGCACGGGGCATCAGCATACCTTCTACCGGCGCAGGTTATGACCAGTTATTAAAAAATATCGACTCGGTAATTTACAGGGCTAAAATATTAGGGGCCAAATACGTGATGTGCGCCTGGATACCGCATACCACCGGTAGTTTCAATTTTGAAAACGCGAAAAAGGCAGTGGAAGATTTTAACAGGGCCGGAAAAGTATTGAAAGAAAATGGCCTCACTTTTTGCTATCATCCACATGGTTATGAATTCTGGCCTTATGAAGATGGTACGCTGTTAGACTATATTATTAAAAATACAAACCCTGAATATGTATCATTTGAAATGGATATAATGTGGATATACTTCGGTGGCGGTGATCCGGAATCGCTGTTGAAAAAATACGGCGGCCGGTGGAAGCTGATGCATCTTAAGGATTTGCGAAAAGGAACAAAGAAAGACCTCACCGGGCATACCTCCCCTGAAAACGATGTGGCGTTGGGTACGGGGGAATTAGATATTCCGGGGATACTGAAACAGGCAAAAAAAACAGGGATAAAACATTATTTTATCGAAGATGAAAGCAGCCAGGTGAATATACAGGTGCCACAAAGTATAAAGTACCTGAAAGGTTTAAAAGAGTAGAGTGATGATAAAGTTGTTTATCAGCAATATCCTTCAAATTTTTTACGGCTGGAGACACCCCGGTGACAAATAGCCGGTGCAAAACCCCGGCATCAAATCCTGCATATTTGATGTCGGGGTTTTTGTTTTTCCCTAAACTGGTATTGATCTGTACTGCACAACGGGTGGTATTTTGTTTTGTTCAATAAAAAAAATAATGCAGGTTAAGGTTTAACTTAAAACGCAATTAAAGATCCCCAATGGTATTAAGTACAAGAGGGCGATGCAACGATGATCCACATTGCTTCTTAGCCTGGACAAAAAATATGGTTGTATAGAAGGGTCCCGATACGCTTCGCTATCGGGATAGACTGTCCCGATACGCATTCGCTATCGGGATTATCAATGCAACGATGACGCTCATTGCTTCACTGCCTGGACAAAAATTTTTCCTCACGTTTTTATCCTTGTGCAGTATTTCACCTACACCAGCATCAGGCCAGGGGTTCAGAATTTTAAAACCAGCATCTCCGGAAAGACATCAAATCAACGCATCATACAACACTTCAATAGTGTGCAATGCTTTTCTTCCGGTGCCGTCTTTTATCTGGTGGCGGCAACTGGTTCCAGGTGCGGCGATAATAACTTCCGCACTTTGGCTTCTTACCGCTGGAAATAAAACCAATTCACCAATCTTCATGGAAAGATCATAATGTTCTTTCTCATAACCGAATGAGCCGGCCATTCCACAACATCCGGAAGGTATTGATTCAACAGAATAATTTACCGGAAACGACATCATTTTTATCGAGGGCGCAACAGATGACAGGGCCTTTTGCTGGCAATGCCCATGCAGTTTTATCAATCTTTTTTCAGTTGTAAATAAGGACTGTTCAATATTTCCTTTATCAATTTCAGTTGCGATAAATTCATCTATCAAAAAAACGTTTTTCGCCAATTCCTTCGCTGCTTCAAAATTTTCATCATCCGCCAGGTCAATGTACTCATCCCTGAAAGTAAGTATGGCAGAAGGCTCTATGCCAATCAGGGGAGCATCTGAACTGACTACTTTGCTTAACAACGATATGTTTTTATTGGCGATCTTTTTGGCATCCCTTAGTAATCCTTTGGACAACCATGCCCTCCCACTTTCTTCATGATTAGGAATAACTACCTCGTAACCTAATTTCTCCAGCAACAAAATTGCCTTGATGCCAATTTCGGTATCGTTATAATTGGTAAATTCATCGCAGAACAAGTAAACTTTTTTGTTGGCCTTTTGCAGGCTGTTTGCACTTTCCTTCTTTCTTTTATCATACCATTTTCGTAGCGTAATAGTATGCAAAGTTGGCATAGACCGTTTAACTCCAAATCCGGCGATACGCTTAATGGCATTGCTTATGATTGGAGTGGTCATCATAAAATTATAAATGCCCGGCATCAATGCCCCCAATTTTGCGGAAGTACTAAAATTAGCGATCAGCCTTGACCGGAAGGGTACGCCATTGGCATCATGGTATTGTTGCAGAAACTCCGCTTTCAGTTTAGCCACATCTACATTGGACGGGCATTCGGACTTACATGCTTTGCAACTCAGGCAAAGATCCATCACTTCATAAATTTCCTTATGATCAAAGCGGTTCATCTTATCCGAATTGGTAAGAAACTCACGCAATATATTCGCCCTTGCCCTGGTAGTATCTTTTTCATTTTTAGTTGCCATGAAAGAAGGGCACATGGTACCTCCCGACAAATGTGTTTTACGGCAATCGCCTGAACCATTGCATTGCTCGGCATGCTGCAATACATCCTGGTTATGATAACGAAAAACAGTCTTAAAAACAGGGGTTTGTTGACCGGGCGTATAACGCAACATCGTGTTCATTGAAGGCGTATCAACTATCTTATTGGGATTAAAAATATTTTCCGGGTCCCAGGTGCGTTTAATGGTTCTTAGCAGTTCATAATTTTTATTCCCCACCATTTGTTTAATAAACTCCCCCCGCAACCTTCCATCTCCATGCTCCCCGCTTAAAGAACCATCATATTTTTTCACCAGGGTGGCTATTTCTCCGGCAATGATCCTAAACAATTTATTACCTTCTACCGTTTTAAGATTGATGATCGGGCGCAAATGGATTTCACCTGATCCCGCATGTGCATAGTGTACCGCATGCAAATCGTACTTTATCAATATTTCATTGAATTCGGCTATGTATGCGGGAAGATCGGCAACATCAACCGCCGTATCCTCAATTACAGGAACCGCTTTTTCATCACCCGGCAAATTGCCCAGCAAACCAAGGCCGGCTTTGCGAAGCGTCCATATTTTTTTGCTGTCTTCTCCAAATAATAACGGAAAATGATAACCCAGTCCTGCGGCACGCATATCCGCTTCCACCTGTGCGGCTATCGCTATAATTTCTTCCCGGTTAGTTCTCGCGAATTCTATAACTAATATTGCGCCCGGGTCGCCCTGTACAAAAAAGCGGTTTTTGCTTTGTTCAATATTACCTTTCGTACATTCCAGAATATAATGATCAATAAGTTCACTTGCGCTTGGTTTAAATTTCATTGCGATAAGGTTAGCACGTAAGGATTCATTGATGCTGTTAAAATGAACACAAAGCAAACCCGTTTCTTTAGGCGGTAATGGGTTTACGTTCAACTTTATTTCCGTTAAAAAAGCTAGGGTCCCTTCGGATCCTGCTATCAGCTTACAGAAATTAAAATCTTCTTCTCCGGCGGTAAATGGCGCAGCGTCTAATAATACATCCACCGCATACCCCGTATTCCTTCTTTCAATTGACTTCTTTGGAAATTCTTTTCTTATTTCCACCTGGTTATCATAGTTGCTTAACTGGGCCCTTATTGATTTGTAAATATTCGCTTCCAGATGGTCCCCTTCACATTTAGCATGAAATTCATCCAGGCCAAGCGCTTTGAATACAGTTTCACTTCCATCACTCAATAATGCGTTTACTTCCAGCAAATGCTCCCTTACGCTTCCATACACTACGGAATTGGACCCGCATGAATTATTGCCTACCATACCACCCATCATGGCACGATTGGCGGTTGAAGTTTCGGGGCCAAAAAATAAGCCATGCGGTTTTAAAAACATATTCAGCTCATCACGTATAACGCCCGGCTGTACACGCACCCAATGCTCTTCCTTGTTTAATTCAATAATTTTCGTAAAATTTTTTGAGACATCCACCACTATTCCCCTACCTACTACCTGCCCGGCAAGTGAAGTACCTGCTGTACGCGGTATCAGGGAAGTTTTTTCTACACGTGCGAAATGAATTAATTTTTTCAGGTCGTTGATAGATGTGGGAATGGCCACTGCCAAAGGCATTTCGCGGTATGCGGAAGCATCTGTAGCATACAAGATCCGCATGGTGTTATCAAAATATAATTCTCCCTCTAAATTTTCAGAAAGTTCTTTCAGCCTTTGGTTCATTGGTGAGTGGGTCATTTGGTCTTTTGCTAATAAAATATAAAATTAACCCATTTTCGGATAGTTAGACTAACTGATGCTGGAGAAGGGTGCATGGGAATATCACCTGACAACAAAATACAGTTGATAAAGCCGTTCGCTTAAATCGCAATTTCAACTGTGAAAATAATAATAAACCAGTATGCTTTTCCGGGGAACAGGGCATGTTGGCAAGCCCGGGATGGGGAGTAAATAATATTTATTGGTCTCATATTTGCAAATCCTAAAACAAAATGCATAAAATCCATTAAAAAAGGAAAGCATTAGTTTAGAAATTTAATTATTAAAAACAAACATTATGAAAATTTATTTAAGCGTAGCGCTGGCCGCAATTTTGATTGGGGGCACCCTAAGCGCACAAAATGTAAACATTGGTATTAAAGGTGGTTTAAACCTGTATAATATCAATAATGAAAACGGTTCGAAATATGATGATAAAGCCGGGTTCCATGTAGGGTTGTTGGGCCATATACATCTTGCCAAACAGTTGGCTTTGCAACCGGAAATAGTTTATTCCCTTCAGGGAGCAAAATACACCAATTCCCTGGGTGGTGTAATCAATAGAAACCTTGGTTATATCAATGTGCCGGTACTGTTTCAGTATATGTTCGATAACGGTTTCAGGTTACAGGCTGGCCCACAGGTTGGGTTTCTGATCAATGCGAAAGATGCAGCCAGTAATAATGTAAAAACAGACATTAAAGACAGTTTTAAACCCGTTGACCTGGGTTTAAGCGCCGGAATCGGTTATGTACATCCGGCATCTGGTTTTGGGGTTGATGCAAGGTATAATCTTGGACTGAGCGATATTAGTGAAAACACCATTTCGAATAATATCAAATCAACCAACAGAGGCGGTCAGATTGGTGTATTTTACCTTTTTAAGCATAAAAACTAATGTAGATTAGAAGCTACAGGACAGGGAGCCAGCATTTTGTTGGCTCCCTTTTTTTAGCCCCAGTGTTTTACTATGTTCCGAACTTACGTATAATAGTGCCGACACGTGAATTAATAAACAATTGAACACTGCTATTTTATTACAACTGGCCATTTTATTCCTCTACTTTGAGTAATAGTTTCCCCATAAATCCTACCATATATTAGTACTTGCTATTTTTCATTTTCCTTAACAAAAAGTATAATGATCAAATGGGATGTTTGAAAAACTGACAACTAAAATTAACTAATTAATACTGGCTCCATAAA
>JANOTW010000032.1:0-7529 GCA_031416575.1 Ferruginibacter sp. | reverse complement strand
ATGGTGTTGCTGTTAACTGCTCATGTACAAATGCTACTGCGTTCATAATCTTTATTTTTTCGGACTGCGAAGGTAGGGGTTTTTAATTGATAATTTTATAATGAATAATTGATAATTTTTTCACTTCATTGAAATCTTTTTCTTATTACGTATAAAAAGATACAACAGAGCTGAAAATGCTGAACGGAGCGTCGCCACAAATGATCCATCAGGGCTTTATGCCGGGTAAATAAAAAAACTACCCGTTTGTACGGGTAGCTAAATAAAATATTTGAATTCCCTGCTTAAAACTAAAATTGCCGGATAGAAAAATACTACTGAATTTTAAGGCACTTAACAAAAAACCCAAAACAGGAAACCCAAAACTATCTTGCGATATTTACCGCTCTTTTTTCCCTGATCACGGTAACTTTTATCTGGCCCGGAAAGGTCATTTCCGTTTGAATCTTTTGGGCTATTTCAAAACTAAGCTTGTCGCTGTCTGCATCACTTACTTTATCAGCTTCTACAATTACCCTTAGTTCCCTGCCTGCCTGTATGGCGTAGGCTTTTTCAACACCCTGGTAGGCCTGTGCCAGGTTTTCAAGGTCTTTAATACGCTGGATGTATTGTTGCATTATTTCACGCCTTGCACCCGGCCTTGCACCGCTGATGGCATCACAAGCCTGTATGATCGGTGAAATAACATATTGCATTTCCATTTCATCGTGGTGGGCGCCAATGGCATTTACTACCGCAGGGTTTTCACCGTATTTTTCCGCCAGTTTAGCCCCTAACAATGCATGGCTTAATTCAGTTTCTTCATCGGGAACTTTTCCAATATCATGCAGCAGTCCGGCTCGTTTGGCCAACTTAGGGTTCATTCCCAACTCCGCCGCCATGATAGAACAGAGGTTAGCTGTTTCACGGCTGTGCATTAATAAATTTTGCCCGTAAGAAGAACGGAAACGCATACGCCCCACCATTCTTATTAATTCTTTATGCAATCCATGCACGCCCAGTTCCATTGCGGTACGTTCGCCAATTTCCATTACCTGGTCATCTAACTGGCGCTTGGTTTTTTCCACCACTTCCTCAATGCGTGCAGGATGAATGCGGCCATCCGCTACCAGGCGTTGCAGTGATAAACGGGCGATTTCCCTTCGTAACGGATCAAATGACGAAAGTACGATCGCCTCTGGTGTATCATCTACAATAAGATCCACACCGGTAGCAGCTTCTATGGCCCTGATATTTCTTCCTTCTCTTCCAATGATAGATCCTTTTATTTCGTCACTTTCCAGATTAAATACCGTGATGGAATTTTCAATCGCCTGTTCAGCGGCGGTGCGCTGTATGGTTTGAATTACAATTTTCCGGGCTTCTTTATTGGCTTTTAATTTAGCTTCTTCAATAATTTCCTGCTGAATAACCAATGCCTTTGTCTGGGCCTCCTGTTTGAGGCCCTCAATTAATTGCGTTTTTGCATCCTCGGCGGATAGGCCGGCCACTTTTTCTAACCTGCGAATATGCTCTTCCTGGTGTTTTTCCAGTTCGGTACGTTTTACATTTACTACTTCAATCTGGCGGTTGAGCGTATCCTTAATTGCTTCATTGTCTTTAATCTGCTTATCAAGGTTCTGCTCCTTTTGATTCATGGATTGCTCCTTTTGCTTGATCCGGTTTTCGGCCTCATTGGCTTTTTGAGTACGTTGCAGTACTTCCCTGTCATGGTCCGATTTTAACTGAACGAATTTTTCCTTTGCTTCCAGCAGCTTCTCTTTTTTTAAGTTTTCAGCCTGTAACCGGCCATCAGCAATTATTTTTTGCGCCTGTTGCTCCGCATCATCTAATTGTTTTTTCGTGTTTTTGGCAAAAATAAATTTACCCAGTAAAATTCCTATTATCAGGGCAATTGCTCCAATGATGATGGAAAGTATGTTTGGCTCCATTGAATTTTTTTGTTTTAAATCGGTTCACAATCTTATATTGCTTATCTAAACCCATAATTTAATGAGCAAGACGGCTAATGGACGAAGGTAAATGATTTTTTGGAGAGTACAGGTAGGATTTGAAGTGATATGTAGGTAATTTACAATGCTTTATCAATTTGCTCCTCCATTTTTAGCAAAGCATCCATCATTTCTTTTTCCAAAGCGGGATTGGTTTCCGAACTTGCCTGTGTAGCATACCAGATCATAACCATTGCGATATAGTCCTGCATGTCCTTACCTGCATATTGGGTTTTAAACTCTATTATTTTATCGTTGATGGTCTTTAAAGTGCGGCGGATCACCTCCTCGTCTTTAGCAAGTGTTTTAATACGATAGGTTCTGTCGCCGATTAAAATATTGATGGGGATGAGTTCTGACATAATTATTCACTTAATAATCCAATGCATTTATCTATTTCTTTGATATATTGGTTAATGTGTTTTTCAAATAGTTTCTTATCCGTTTCATTCATTTTGCCTGTAGCAGATTTTAAGATGCCAACCAGTTGCTCCAATTCCGTAATACGGGCCTGGTCTTCCTCATGGCGTATATTGGAGTCTTTTAATGCCGCTTTAAGCTGTTCGTTCTCTTTTTGCAATAGCTGGTACTGCTTCAGTAATTGCTGAAGCCTATTATTGATCCGTTTGATATTTTCTTCTAAAACACTCATTTGGCGCCAAAGTTAAATTACTAAAGGAAGGATTAAACCGCTTTTATAATTTAAGGGTATCTCTAAAAACCTGTGTTTTTGTTTTAACCTCACCTTTAATTCCTCTCCAAAGGAGAGGATAAGGAAGGTTTTTAGAGATGCCCTTAAAGTAAATTCCGGTTCATCTGTAAAATTAGTGGAGGTGGATCCTGGATGAATGGTTTATCAACCAATTTGCTCCTTCAACTTTACCTCATCACAAATATTTTATTTCGTTCCTCTAACCAGCGGGGCTTAAATGATCTACGTTTCTTAACGATGGGCTTCACCCATGCTAAGATATTTCGCTCCGCCCGCTAGCGGGGCTGAACAGCCCAATTATTTAATTCTATTTTTATTTTGAACTACAGGCATTAGCAATCACTGCATTTCATTAGCTCATTATCGAATTAGCAAATTATTTTCTGATTTCCGCATTCAACTCTTTTTCATACGATGAAATGATTTTCGCCATCATTGCATCAATTTCTTTGTCCGTCATCGTTTTTTCTTCGTCCAGGAAAGTAAAGCTTACCGCTATCGATTTTTTATTGGCGCCCAGCTTTTCACTTTCAAATACATCAAATAAATTCACGGATTGTAATTTATTAATCTTAGTCCCATAAGTTACTTTTTCCACTTCTTCATAACGGAGGTGTTTATCTACTACAATAGAAAGATCCCGGGTGGCGGCAGGGAATTTCGGAATTTCGCTGTATTGAATTTTTATTGAATTGTTGAATTGCAATACCTTATCCCAGTTGATATCAATAAATAAAACAGATTGCTTTATATCAAACCGCTCCAATGTTTTTTTATTTACACTACCAATGGTGGCCACTACTTCATTTTTTATGTTGGCGTGTACATAGTCATCCAGTTTATTATTAGCTTCCTGGCTATAGCTGCTAATTTTCAACCCTAATAAAGAAATTATTTTTTCAAATACACCTTTGGCAAAATAAAAATCCGCTTTCTCCCCCTTCACTTTCCATCCCTCCCCATGCTTTTTACCGGTAATGTAAATGCTTACATGCTGCTGCTCTTCATATTCACCTGTAGCTGTCGTGCTATATGTTTTTCCAAACTCAAATAACTGCAGGTCGTTATTTCGGCGATTACAATTATATGCAACAGTTTCCAGCCCGGTTTCCATCATTGCAGGCCGCATTACATTCAGGCCGGCACTCAGGCTGTTGATCATTTTAACAGTTGTTTGCAATACCTCATCACTATAATATGCGGCATTGGTTATGCTATTTGTAAAAATTTCATTAAAGCCAATTCCTGTAAGGCAGGAAGCAATTTTTTCTTTATAGGAAGCAGCATGGCCAAGTGTTTCTACCGAAGGGGAAATGGTAATGGCAGCCGGGATATCAACATTATCAAATCCGTCAATTCGCATTATCTCTTCTACAATATCCGCCGGTAAAGATATATCCGGTTTACTAAAAGGCACGGCTACACGCAAATCATCCATTCCTTCTTTAATGATTTCAAAACCAAGTCCCGTTAATATTTTTTTAATAGTATCACCATGATAATTTTTACCACTTAACTTTTTTAAATAATGATATTTAAGCGCAACCTCTGTTTTTACCCTGGGATTCGGGTAAACATCCGTAACGTCAGAAGCAATTTCTCCCCCGGCGATTTCTTTGATCATGACAGCAGCCCGTTTTAATACATTCACTGTATTACTGATATCAACCCCCCTTTCAAAACGGGTAGCTGCATCGGTACGCAACCCATGCCGCAAAGAAGTTTTACGAATGGTTAACGGATTGAACCAGGCGCTTTCTAAAAAAATATTTTTTGTATCCTTTGTTACGCCACTATCAAGGCCTCCGTAAACACCACCAATACACATCGGAGATTCCGCATTGCATATCATCAGGTCTTCCGCTGATAATTTTCTTTCTTTCTCATCCAGCGTAACAAAAGGGGTTGCCTCAGGTAAATTTTTTACGATAATTTTTTTTCCGGTGACCATATCCGCATCAAATGCGTGCAGGGGCTGGCCGGTTTCATGTAAAATAAAATTGGTGATATCAACGATATTATTGATTGGCCTGAGCCCGATACTTTTTAATTTTTGCTGCAACCATACAGGGCTTTCCCCAATGCTTACTCCCTGCAGGCTTACACCCGCATACCGTTGGCAGGCCTCCTTGTTTTCTATGATGATCTCCATCTGCAAACCCTGGTGATCAGTTTTAAAATTATTTTTAAAGGGAGATTTTATTTGCGTTTCTTTTTTATTGTGGTGCGAAAGCCATGCACAAATGTCCTTTGCTACCCCGCTATGGCTCATCGCATCCATACGGTTAGGGGTAAGACCTATTTCAAAAATAAAATCATGGTATGGCTTAAAATAATCAGCCGCGGCTATTCCTGCTTTAGTATCGGCGGGCAATACCATGATGCCGTCATGATCGTTATTTAAGCCAATTTCGTCCGCTGCGCATATCATTCCAAAACTTTCTACCCCACGTATTTTCGCTTTTTTCATCGTAAGCATTTCACCACTTATTGGATAAATGGTAGCGCCAATAGTAGCTACCACCACTTTTTGTCCGGCAGCTACATTGGGTGCGCCACATACAATTTGCAGGGCCTGACCGCTACCAATTCCAACAGAAGTTATGCTCAGTTTTTCCGCATCGGGATGCTTTGCGCATTCCAATATTTCTCCAATAACCAATCCCTGCAATCCACCTTTCAGGTCTTCATATTTTTCAAGGCTTTCCACTTCTAATCCGATGGATGTTAGTATTTTACTCAATTTCTCAGGATCTACCTTTTCAGGTAAATACTCACTTAGCCAGTTGTAACTAATGGTCATTTATTGATAGTTGATTATGTATTTATGATGCCGCAAAGATAGCTATTGGGAACTAAGCGTAAAAACGGGTAATAAAAAAGGTGGATTTTTCATTTTCGATGCCCGGTTTATTCTATACAACCATATTTTTTTGTTGTCCGGTCAAAAGTATTTCATGGCAAAATCGTTGTGTCATCCTAATCCCGGGTAAGGCTTGTGTGCTGCATCGGGGCATCCCGATGTTACACTTGAACCGGGACTTGTGCGGCATACCAATGTGGAACTTTACCCACGTTGTAATTTTACTGCGAAAGGAATAAATTAGTGATATTTATTTTTTACAATAACCAAATAAAATACGCTTTGGAATTAATTTAAACCGTAATTAAAGTTGCCCAATGGTATTAAGTACAAGAGGGCGATGCAACGATGTTGAGCATGGAAATATAGCTTGGACAAAAAATCCTGTATTTCGAAATCCCGACCTGTGCCGACCTTTCGGCATTTTCATCGGGAATGCTCATTGCTTCACTGCCTGGACAAAAATTTTTCCTCACGTTTTTATCCCTTGTGCAGTACACCAACACATAAGCCCCGGTTTATTTGGTACCCTTCGGGAAATTTACTAAAATGAATGATTTCGTGGCGTTTAAAAACTAATAATTCATTTCCAGAAAACCAACTTTAAAAAAATATGCAGTTGGTGCAGAAAAATAAAAACATGCGTTTGACGGTGTTAATAAATTGTTACCTAATGCCGCCCTATTTGAATGTTGCCTGTGAATAACCCTGTGCAAAAGGTATTAATAAGTTAATTTTACCTGTGTATTTCATGTGGATAATCATTATATAAAGTTAATAACAACCGCTATTGAATAAACAGTAAGTATTTTGCATTTACCTTAGCCGCCCGGTAATTTTACTGTCTCAATCTGTATTTTTTACTAAGAGGGGATGATTACTAACAAAGCCGCTTATAGATACCTTATTAAAAACGACACAAAGTATTTTTTCAATAAACCTAATATATACCTAAACAGAATAATATTATAATTCAGATGGACCTTACTAACCTTAACAAAGACAGAAAAATAAGAAGAAAACCTTCCCTTGATTTGGGAAACATGGTGTATGGTAAAGTGCCGCCCCAGGCTAAAGAATTGGAAGAGGCGGTGCTGGGCGCCATTATGCTGGAAAAAAGCGCCTTCGATACGGTAATTGAGATTTTAAAGCCGGAGTGTTTTTATGGAGAAGCCAACCAGCGTATTTTTAAGGCCATGAAGTCCTTGGCGGAAAAAAGTTTGCCCATAGATCTGTTAACGGTAGTAGAAGAATTAAAATTAAAAGAGGACCTGGAATTGGTAGGAGGCCCTTACTATGTTTCCAAATTAACAAATGCCGTTGTATCCTCAGCCAATATTGAAGCGCATTCGAGGATTGTATTACAAAAATTTATCCAGCGGGAGCTTATCCGCATCAGTGGTGAAATAATCGGGGATGCTTATGAAGACAGTACCGATGTATTTGATTTGTTGGATGATGCGGAAAGCAAATTGTTCGAGATAACCAATAATCACCTTCGGAGCGCCTTTGAAGATATTAATACCGTACTGGTTAAAACCATTCAGCGTATCGAAGACATGCGTAACCGTGATGAAGACATCACCGGTGTGCCAAGTGGCTTTGCTTCTCTGGATAAAATAACTTATGGATGGCAGCAAACCGATTTGATAGTATTAGCAGCGAGGCCATCCGTGGGTAAAACAGCATTCGCATTAAATTTGGCAAGAAGTGCGGCCCTTCATCCTACTAAACCAACACCGGTTGTATTTTTTAGTTTGGAGATGAGTAGCGGCCAGTTGGTACAGCGTATATTAAGCGCCGAGAGTGAAATATGGCTGGAAAAAATAACCCGTGGCAAATTGGAAGAGCACGAAATGAAACAATTGTACAAGCGTGGTATTGAGCGTTTAAGCAATGCGCCTATTTATATTGATGATACGGCTGCTTTAAATATTTTCGAGTTAAGGGCCAAGTGCCGCAG
>JANOTW010000031.1:0-3255 GCA_031416575.1 Ferruginibacter sp. | reverse complement strand
CCCTTTTGGAACATCCCGATTTTTCGGGAAGGGTAATGTCATTTAGTTAAGGGATTTCTTTAACCAATAATGTCATTCCGCCGCGGCGGATTTGGATTTGTATTTTGTAATTCAATTTCTACAATCATATCATCCCTACGGGATTTTAAAGCCCGTTAGCCAACGGGCTGACATGATTATAGAAATATAAAAAGCATGAACAAATTTTAAATCCGCCGCGGCGGAGTGATATTATTCGCTTAACTAAATGACATTGCCCAAAAGGGGACGCCTTTTGCCAGTTCATTAACTGCGCCTGATGAACTGCCCGGCATAACGCAATTAAAGTTCCCCAATGGTATGCGGTACAAGAGGGCGTCCACGATACGCTGCGCTATCGGGATGTACCAATGCAACGATGTTGAGAATTGAAATATAGTTTGGACAAAAAAACTGTATTTCGAAATCCCGACCTGTGCCGACCTTTCGGCATTTTTCGGGAATGCACCTGAACCAATAAAAATAAACGCATAATTGGATGATATTAAAATTGCTCACTTTTAAAACGGTTCATTATGAAATTTCACTTCTTCTACCATTTGCGTGTTGCACTAAGCTGCACACTTTTCGCATTTACTTTCCAAACATGGGCGCAAACCGTACCTTCTGCAACTGGTTTGCAACAACCATCATCTGAAAAAGGCTTGTTTGAAACCGATGATGTGTTGCAGGTTACCCTAAGTGGGGATTTGCGTAATTTATTAAAAGACAGATCAACTGCTCCAAAAAACTACCCCCTGGTTTTTTCATACACCAAAGAAGACGGCAGCGAAACGGCCATGCCGGTTGAAGTAAAAACGAGGGGGCATTTTCGCAGGCTGAAAGGAAATTGTATTTATCCGCCTTTAATGATCCAGTTTCCAAAAGAGGGACTGCACCTGTCAACTATTTTCAGTGAACAGAAGAAATTAAAATTGGTAATGCCCTGCGTGGGAGATGAGTATATTATCCGTGAATGGCTGGTTTATAAAATATACAACCTGGTTACACAAAAAAGTTTCAGGGCAAGGCTGGTAAAGGTAAAACTGGAAGATGCACGAAATAAAAAACCAGTAACCCCTTTTTACGGGATATTGCTGGAAGAAGAAAAGCAAATGGCAAAAAGAAACCAAATGATTTCCGTGGAACGGAAAATGAAACCGGAGCAAACACAAACGGGGGCGTTTTTAACCATGGCCGTTTTTGAATATCTTATCGGGAATACTGACTGGTCCATTCAATACCTGCAAAACATTAAGCTGCTGGCCACGGATTCCACAGCCATTCCGGTTGCGGTACCTTATGACTTTGACCATGCCGGGATCGTACACGCCCCTTATGCCCATCCGGCAGAAGAGCTGGCAATGAGGTCTGTTCAGCAACGCCGTTACAGGGGGTTTTGTATTCGGGACATGAAAGTATTTGATGATGATATTGCTTTGTATAATAAGTTGAAAAAAGACATTTACAGCCTATACACCGGTAGTACCCTGCTGGATGCGAAATTTATCAAAAACACGATTAAGTACCTTGATGAATTTTATGAAACGATCAATGATCCGAAAGCATGGCAAAAAGAATTTGCTTATCCCTGCGATAAAAATGGAACTGGCAATGTGGTGATTAAAGGGTTGAAAGAGGATTATTAGTATAAAAAAATAAAAAATGAAACTAACTAAGCAAAAAGAAAAAGAAGTACGGCAGGTTTATGAAATATTCTGGGATAGCCTGCTTAAAGCAGATGAGAAAACATTAGCTACCTGTTTTGATGATGATTTCAGGCAAATAGGTACAACTGAGGCAGAGGTTTTTTTCAATAAAGCGGCGGCAATTGCTTTTGTAAAAACAACAGCAGACCAGATTATCGGGAATATTGAATTAAGAAACAGGAATATAAAAATTGAACCTGTTGATGGGCTAATACTAATCACAGAGCTTGCAGATACTTATGTTCGCATTGAAGGGCAATGGGCTTTCTATTCCAGGATAAGGGCGTCAACACTCTTTCAAAAAAAAGAAGATGGCTGGAAACTTATTCAACAGCATTTATCTTTTCCCGATTCTAAAACAGAAGAAGGTGAAACAATTGGATTAGAAAAAATTGCAAAAGAAAATCTTGAACTCCGTGATGCAATAAAAAGACGAACCATTGAACTGGAGCAAAAAAACCGGGAACTGGAAATTGAATCTTCGCTGGAAAGGGTAAGAACAGTTGCCATGAGTATGAACAAGCCGGATGATATGCTGGAGGTTTGCCGCATCATTTCACAACAACTGGAATTACTGAAAGTGAAAGAAATCCGCAATGTTCAAACGGCCATCATTTATGAAAGCAAAGGCACATATACCAACTATGAGTATTACCGGCTACATGATAAAACCTTTATTACCGAAGTTGATTACAATCTTCATCCGGCCCAGGCGGCGTTTGCCCGGCAAATGCTTGAAAGCCCCGATGCATTTCATACCACTTCCTTTAAAGGAAAAGAAGTGAAGGATTGGGTTGAATACCAAAAAATAACTCCTCAGTTTGTGGATTCGTTTTTATACGAAGCGGGCTCGCTTGACTATTATTTTTATTCCATTGGCGCCGCTGCTTTAGGAATGTCTGCTTATAAACCTTTGGGTGAAGGTGAATTAGCTTTATTCAAACGATTCCGCAATGTGTTTGAACTGGCATACCGCAGGTTCATGGATATTCAGCAGGCAGAAGCGCAGGCACGGGAAGCACAGATAGAAGCCGCATTGGAAAGAGTGAGAAGCAGAACAATGGGCATGCAAAAAAGTGATGAACTCAAAGAAGTAATCCAGATTGTGTATGAACAATTCATTCACTTAAATATCAAAATTGAACATACAGGGTTTGTTATAGATTATAAGGCAAGGGATGATTATGATATTTGGATAGCTGACCCGCTCGGGGTTCCCTCCCAGGTAACAGTTCCTTATTTTGATTCTGTGTATTACAATCGTTTTAATGAAGCAAAAGAAAAAGGAGAGGATTTCTTTGCCACTAACCTGACTTTTGAAGAAAAAAACAAATTTTATCAAAAGCTTTTTGAGTATGTTCCTGGATTGCCGGAGCAAGCAAAGGAATTTTATTTTAGTTGCCCTGGCCTTGCAGCATCAACAGTTTTGTTAGAGAATGTAGCACTGTACATCGAAAATTTTTCTGGGCTCCCTTTTACAGATGAAGAGAATAACACACTCATGCGCTTTGGAAAAGTATTCCAGCAA